>JADGFG010000243.1:5637-5738 GCA_016743995.1 Kangiellaceae bacterium
GAAAAGGATTGCGGTTCATGGATAGAGCAGCACTAAGGATGGAAAGGATTGCGGTTCATGGATAGAGCAGCACTAAGGATGGAAAGGATTGCGGTTCATGG
>JADGFG010000244.1 GCA_016743995.1 Kangiellaceae bacterium
GACAGGCGAACCCCGGGTCTTAAACGAAACCCGGTCAAACTTGCATTTTTTTCAATATTGACTGCCTTTGCCTGGTTAAATAATGGTGAGATAAACCACTCTGGTTTTTCATTATTCACACTTTTTACAATGAGATCTCGACAGCCATCGGGTAGCACAATAGCTGTTGATTCTGTTTTTGATGTTGTTTTCCAGATGGCGCATATTTTGTTATTCATTCTTATGTCCACGGTCATGGTAAATGCGGCCTGTTATCCGAGCTACTGATATCAATATTCACTGTCTACATTTTTAGTGGTGTATTCTGAGTATCATTATAGCGGGTTAAGTCATTTGTTAAGAACACGTTGGAAATGTAACATGATTCAGCTAAATTGTTAAGAATTGAAAAATGGTTTTCAGGTTGAAATCAAATGAATCTGGAGTTGCAGACCTTTTTAGAATAAACGTTTTGTAATTATAACAATAATTGTCATTGTAATTTTAAGTAATTCATCTTTTAACAATGTTCGTTTTTCATTAATATATTTAGTAGGCCGTGTGTTACTTTCAAAGCTGAGGAAAAATAAATGCCACCAGTTAGTGATGAGTTAAAATCTAAAGTGAGGCTTTCGCTTCCTGATGCGATGTATGGTTATCAAGGAGAAAGTAGTCTGATAAATCTTAAAAATCGAATAAAGGAAGTTAGTCGATTTGATAAAGTAGTCTGTGATGGAATAAAAAAAATAGAAGATACAGAAATATTATTAAGGAACAAATTGAGTAGTTTTAATACCCCGTCGAATGATGAATGCAATGCTGATGAAAGAGAAAAGGAATTTGCTGAAAGTCGCTTAAAGGACGCGAAGTATCAGCTTCAAAATCTTAAAGTGGATAAATCAAATATTGAGAAAACAAAAAGTAATATAGCCAGAGATGTCCAGTTTTTCTTCGCTAAACAATATGGACAAACACCAGATTGTTCTATCGAGGAAATTAAAGAAGAAATAGATAGTTTGCTTAAAGAGTTAGAAGGAGAGAAAGTTGCAGATGGCTTGCTGAAAGCAGATACTGAAGTCAAGACAAGATATCAGCGATTAATAGAGGAGTTTGCCGGTAATTCAGCGTCTATGACGCCGTCTGCTATTACGGTAATCCGTGATATTGTAAAGAATATTAAATCCGATGGAAAAGTTAGCGATGTTCTGAATGGCACTCTCAGCCTGGTTGAGTTTTTTGCAGGCGGGGTTGATTTGTATACGAGAACACAAGTTCAATATACGAGTAGTGCTACAAAAGCTGCTGGCTGTTTAAGCGCAACTGTTCGAACGTTAGATGGCTTACTCAGTGGAATTCAGGACTCATTGGTAAAAAATAGTCAATTCCAGAGTTGTGTTGCTACAACTAGTTTGTTAGCAACTGTAAGCACTATTGCTGAGCAGTCAATTAGTATAAAGATTAACCTGGATGATATTGAAAAAGCTTGTGAGTTACAGAGATCTCCTGTTTATAAGAATTTTAAGAGCTTTTCGAAAGATAGTATAAGAGTTTTAGCCAAAAAAGGGCTTATTAATGAAATTACTTGCGACATTATTCTGGATTTAAGAGCGAGAATAGAAACGGCTAATTCAAATGTTAAGTGGGGCGTTGCAAAAACTACGGCGGCAGCGGCTCTTCTGATTTACAAAGCAACGGCAATCAATGCGATGTGGTCTACCGATCTTGTCGATGGTAAACTCTGGAGTCTTCAGGTGCTCTGGCATCCTATAAAACGATGCTTGATCAGCTTATTACGGTTACTTTTGCCAGAGGAGCGTTAGGTATAGGTAGTGCGTTGATTTCTGGCCCGGAGAGGGATGAGGTGGGAGCCAGACGAAAGCATATTATGCTTGTTGGAAGCGTATTACAGGGAAATAACATTGCGGTTGCGAATGATACAGGTGCAAATGTGGGCCTTTTAGCTGGAAAATTATCTGGGGTGCTTAAAGAGAGTGGAGAGAATCTTGGACCTGAAGCACAGTTGAATCCAGTTAACGATAGCATTTCTGCTGAACTACAGGGTGCTAAACATCAAATGGGACTTGATTTATTAAAAAAATACATTGAAACCTATGGTGCTAAAGGTTCAGAATTAACTGACGGGCGAACAGAACCTTATGGAAATACTTCAGGCGATAAAAATATTAATAGTTACTCGAAGCATAAATCCAATAAGCCTTCAAACCTTGACCCGAATGCGCTAGGCTCTAATGACTTAGCAGACGTCGTAGTGAAATCGAATTATAGCGATAGCTCTCCCTCACATGAAAGCACCAGGAAACGTAGAATCTCACCTCAATTTCAAGATAAATCAGGTTCTTCCCAGGAGGAATAAAAGAAACAGTGGCTCGTTATCTTGCCATAAAAATACAAGTTCAGTGATTGT
The DNA here is from genome assembly GCA_016743995.1 of Kangiellaceae bacterium. Lineage (GTDB taxonomy): Bacteria > Pseudomonadota > Gammaproteobacteria > Enterobacterales > Kangiellaceae > Aliikangiella. The sequence continues at coordinate 2,405 of JADGFG010000244.1, forward strand.
TAAAAGTAAAGTGGAAGAGATTGACCTGAGTCACCTTTTGAAATTGACTCTGCTACTTTCATTGCTTAGGGTTAACAGAATTCGAAATTCTGGTTGTAAGTCATTAAAAACTCCAATAATGAGGCACTTTCATGACGGGTAAATTAAAACGCTCGGTAGGACTGACTGGATTAATTTTCTATGGTGTTGGAACCATGGTTGGTGGTGGTATTTATGCATTATTAGGAAAGGTTGCTGGCGAAGCAGGTATTTTTACCCCCTGGTCTATGTTAGTGGCCGGTCTGATGGCTTTGTTTAGTGCGTTAACATTTGCTGAGCTTTCCGCTCGTTTGCCTTATAGCAGTGGCCCTGCAAAATATATTTCTGAAGCTTTCAGATCAAAAAAACCTGGTGTGATATTTGGCTGGTTGGTAATTGCGACCGGCGTGGTTTCTGCTGCAACTTTAACCGTAGCCATGTCTGGTTTTTTCCTTGATTTGATTCATCTGCCCACAGGCCTGGGGAAACTGATTGTCGCCTGTTTACTGTTCACACTTGCTTCCTGGGGCATTAATCAGTCGGTTTCTACGGTAGCCATTATTACAACAATTGAAGTGGTTGGTTTGCTGCTTGTTGTTATCGTTAATGGTGACGCATTAATGACTGCAAATTTTGAAGCAAAAAATTACCTGCCGGGGCTGGAATCTACTGTCTGGGCAGGAATTATCGCAGGTAGTTTTATTGCTTTTTACGCCTTCATTGGTTTTGAAGACATGGTAACTCTTGCCGAAGAAGTCAAGTCTAGTGAAACAACCGTTCCCAGGGCCATCATAGTGAGCTTATTAATTACCCTGTTTCTTTATATTCTTATTGCACTGGTTGCGGTGCTGACCAGCAATTTACAAGAGTTTACCAGCAGCAATACACCAATGGCCCATTTAGTGAGAAACTCAAACTGGTTAAGTCCTCAGGTTCTGGTTTTAATCAGTGTGCTGGCGGGGTTTAACGGGGCACTGGTTCAGGTCATTATGGCTTCGCGGGTGTTGTTTGGAATGGGGCAGGCGGCACAGGCACCTGCGCTTTTTGCGCAAGTGAATAAAAAAACGCAAACCCCTGTATTGGCCTCTTTTCTGGTAGCCGTTGTTGTTTTTGTACTTGCCTTACTCATTGATTTAACCACCCTGGCCAAAATAACCAGCGCTATCATTTTGATTGTTTTTGCAGGCATGAATTTAAGTCTGTTAAAAATCAAACGTTTTCGGTTGGATTATCATGGTTTTTCGGTGCCTTATTTTGTACCGGTTATTGGTCTTATTCTTTCTCTGGGGAGTTTGCTTTTTGCATTGATTGAAACCACTGGCAGTGTTCATTAAGTGGTTAATCTTTGGTGATAAAAGACTATCACAAGGATACATGTGGCAGTCATTTTCTCCACAGTTAGTCAGGTTGACGGGCGGACTTAATGTTGGAAATGCTTTGGGAATTAATGATGGTTTGGCAGTTAGTTTGCGTCATGGGGAGACAGTCTGTTCGCGGGTTAATCATCAATACCGGCTAATTTAAGGCTAGTTTACGGTCAATAAAGTACTTGATTCAGGCTAAAGGCGTCGGGCGCGGCACTTATTACATATTGAAGTGAGTCACCATGCCGGGACAGCCAGTGCGCCATTACCAGCAGCAATACACCAATGACCCGTAATTAATGCGCAGACAGTCTGTTCACGGGTTCAAATCTATTCATTGGTAGAAAATCAACTTGAAAACTCTGCCATAGACTGCCACTAAAACAGGGAGGTTTGCACTGATTATCAAGTGTTTCATTGAACACTGGTAAATCAGCTTACAGGCTGGCTCTTTTCAATTAATTTGAATATAGAGGTGGTGAAACAGTTAATTAAGTTGTCTATCATGTCGGGGTAATTATTGTGCAAACAGGAAGTAAGTGTCAGCTTAATTGCATTTTGTCCTTCATTAGTTAAATAAAAATTTCTACACATACTTTTTAAATCATCATTAATTTCAAACGCTTTCAGTGCATCAGTATTATTGTGCTTAAAAGCTAATAGTAGTGCTTTAACAACCCAGCTTTTCTCTTCGCTGTTTTCCAGAACAACTTGTTGAAGTATTTTTTGTACTTCAGTTTTTCCACCACATAATACCGATATCATCAAGGCTGTTTCATTTTTGAAATACTCAGGGAACTGGTTTCGTAGGTTTTCATTGGAGTCTGATTGCAGTTTTAAAAAAAAGTCCTCAACAGTTTCTGCCAGGTAAGGTGTTTCAACCTTATCTTTAATCACGTCATTAAAATACGGTATCATCATTTTTAGATTTAAGTTTTGCATCTCTCCTGTATGTGAAGTAGCGGGAGCAAAAACAGTGCCAGATACAAGGCCGCTTAAGCTAACTTCCGCACCCTTTTTAAGTAACATTAGAACCAACTCATTAAACTGCTTGCTAGTTGCATAGTATAAAGCCGTTAGAGACATTCAATCTTTTGCATTAAGCTTAATGTTATCTTCTTCAAGTAGAACTCTTGCAGCATCAACCTGTCCGGCGTTTATTGTATTGGATAGAACAGAGATGCCAAAATTACAGCGAGCATCAATATCGATAGATTCTACGCCAAGTAACTGCCGTACAATATCTACATGTCCATTTCTCGCAGCGTGAGTTAAAGGACTAAAACCAATAGCGTAGTCTCTAATATTAACATTTATGCCCTCGACAGCAATTAGCGTTCGAACAACATCCGACAGCCCTTTATTTGACGCATAAGCTAAAGCCGTCATACGATACTCTGGAATTTCATCATTAATACTCAGTGATCTCTGCCGAATCCTTTCCATAATATCCACCTCGGTTTCAAGGTGAGAACTGAAATATTCATTGCTATCGCCTGGCAGCCTGTTCGTATAATTTTCAGTTTGATTTACGCTGGGAGAAAACAATAAGTTTGAATATTCCTCATCAATTTCTATAATTATTGTGGATGATGACGGTTCACTTGCCAAATCATTCATGCCTGGCCTGCTTTCTATTATCAACTCAGTTTCTGACAGCCTGTTAGTCAGTTCTACTCCAGAAGACTCTATCCACTCAATCTCAACCTCAGCGTCAGTTGTAATTTCCGCTAAACTGTTGTTTGTGATGCTTGCTTTTATCTCAGCATATGAATAAGCTAATGCGGTTGCTATAATTTGAGCTTTTAGCAAAATTTTACTTTCCTCTAAAATTAAGTTTCTTAGCTCAGCAGTCTGATGACAGATTTTTATGGTCTGGCATGCCTGCTTGCTTCGACGAGGTTAATTACTACAAGTATTTTACTGGATGCCGATAAGCAATAA
>JADGFG010000016.1 GCA_016743995.1 Kangiellaceae bacterium
CCTGGTTTATGTACCTGTTCTTTACCAATAAATTTCAGGAGATAAAAATAACCAGTAATGATCGATTTTTTATAATGGTTGTTGTATGGGTGCTTATTAGTTTTATGATTAATATGAGATCAGATTTAGTCAAGTTCTGGGTCTATCTGTACGTAAAATGGTTTTTTCTGTACTTTTTTATTACCGCTACACTAGCTAATGAGCGAGGTGTTCGTTCGGTTATTAAACAAATGATCGTTTTCTCTCTATTTATAGGCATTGCTGCAATTTCTCACCGGCATAGTCCTGATGGAATTGGTTGGGCCGGCAATGAACTAAACTGGGGGGGAGAGATAAAAGGTGACGTATCTCTCGGTCGAGTGTCCTGGATTGGAATTTTTGGTGGTCCTGGCGTTTTTAGTGTTTTATTTGTCACTATTTTGCCTTTTGTTCTGAACTATTTTTTTGCGCCTTATAAGAAATTTCAAAAATTTATTTCCATCTTTACACTTGGTATAGTGCTATTGACTCTTTTTTATTCTGGTTCACGAGGCGGCTTTCTTGGCGCTCTGGCTGTAACTGGTATGTTTGGCTTGATTAAAATGAAGATTTCTTTAATGAGACTTGTTCAAATTGGTGGGTTTGTCGTCGTACTATTTTCGTTAGCCCCGACCCACTTAACTAACATGAACGATAAAAACAAGTCTGCACAACACCGAGTCGAGGTTTGGGCTGCGGGCAGTGACATGCTTGAAGCTAACCCCATTTTTGGTGTGGGTCGTGGAAATTTCCTTGCCTGGACACGAACGATCATTGCACACAACTCGGCTGTTGAGATGATGGGAGAGATTGGTTTTGTTGGGTTCTATTTCTGGGTAGGAATGATATATGTATTTTTTAAAACAATCTTTGCGTATGTCAGAGAAAAGCCGAATATTGAAGATTTGTCAGAGGATGAGCATATTAATCTGCATTATGTTAAAGGATTAGGCTTTGCATTAATGGGTTATATTATTTGTTCACTTTTTGTTACGCTTGAATATGAAACGTTTTACATTTTGCTAGCGCTGGGAAGTGTGGTTAGTCGAAACCTCGCTAAACCATTGGAATTGAATATGCTTGATTATCGGAATATTTTAATCATAGCATTCACTTATTACGTATTTAATAAAATATTTGTTTATTTATATATTGGAGCATAATAATGCTTAACGCATTTAAAATTATACTTATTGCTTTTGCCTGTGTTTTTTTGTTGGGAGCACTGTTTGTTCCTCTGGAAGATTATATTTATTTTTTATGGCCCAGCAGAGTGACAGATGAAGCATTTATTACTCAACAAAAAGAAATTCTTTTTATATTGCCTTATGTGTTATATGGGTTATCTTTTATTTTTATTTCATCTGCGTTGGGCATACGGTTTATTGTTTCAGGCTACCAGAATCTTATTGAAAAAATAGACTCAGTTGATTTTAAAAAATGGATTGTAGGTTGCCTTATTGTCGGTATTTTTATGAGGTTGGTCTGGTTACTTGTGGTAAACACTATTCCGGTGAGTGATCCTGATAGTTATCTTATGTTAGGTCTGGAGCTAGCAACCAATAATGAATATGTCTCTGATTACCGGCCTGTCGGATACCCATTCTTCCTTGCTGTTGTATTTAAAATTTTTGGTAATGCGCCTTTAGCCGGGCTGATAGCAAATACGATATTGAATTTATCGATTGGACTGTTAATGAGTCGACTTATCTATCGTTTGACAGCCTCTTCATTACTAACAAAAATCACTTTATTATTATCAATGACTTTTCCTGATTACATAGCCAGTAGTGCTATATTTGCGGCGGAACCTTTGTTTTCTGTATTGATGCTGAGTGGAATTAATTTGTTGATTTCAGACAATCTCGGGATAAAACACTTGCTGTTAACTGGAGCCTTGTTTGCCTTTGCCGCATTAGTTCGTCCTTTGTTTCTGGTATCCTTTGTTCTGGTGCCATTTATTCTGTTTGCTGTGAATCGTGAAAAAATGGTTATTGTTAAGTCAACCCTGGTTGTTATGGTGACAACATTGCTTTTGATTTCGCCGTGGACTTATCGAAATTATACGGTCATGAATGCATTTGTGCCCATAGCTCCCATCGCTGGAACTAATTTATATATGGGGAACAATCCTGATGCAACTGGCGGATATTATGATTACTCTCATAAAGTGGTGGAAGGGGTTACCTCACAAGCTGAAATTGATAAGATACTGGTTAAGGAAGCGGTTGATTTTATTCTGGAAGAACCCTGGACTTTCATTAAAATGATTCCTTATAAACTGTACCTGACCTATTATCGAGATTCGTCAATGATTGACTGGGCTCTGGCCAAAACTGATCCGCAACTGCCCAAAAGTGTTAAACCGATTGTTACCATTATTAATGAAATTATCTATCACTTATTATTATTGTTGGCGATAGTTGCTGTATTTTTGATTGTTAAAAAAGGACAGTATAAACACCCGCTGTTTATCATCAGCTTTTTTGTTGTAGGCTATTTGTCAGCATTTCCCGCGGTGTTTAATGGAATACCAAGATTACATTATCCTATGTTACCCTTTATTTTCATGTGTGCAGCTTATGTACTTTCCTTTTCAAGACTGAAGGAACTAGAGGTTGACTAAGCTATTGTTAATATCAGGGACATATTAAAGAAGAGCCCGAGCAAGGTTAATATTAAAATTACAGGTAATTTATGATTGTTGATTTAACCTTGCTGTCTATTAACGCCTTTCCTTAAAGTACAGGAGGGACTCCTTTAATAACTGTTTTGTAGAAATAGTCTGAATAAATATCCTGACCATTAATGTTTAGATGAATCAGATCAGCAAACTTATTTTCACCATCAGTAATCACGCGAGAATGGTCTAAAAACTTGATGTTACGTGATTCAACTGTTTGCCTGACTTCTGAAAGGTAAGAATCAAAACCTTTTCTGTTTTCAGTATACACGGGGTGATGAGGCGGCAAAATAATGATTAGTTCAGTTCCGTTTTCAGAGGTTAATTTAATTAATTTATCTAGCCGAGTTTCATCAATATAAGACTTTTTAGTTTTTGCAGTCAGGCTTTTCATAATGGTTTCTGGAATTTTAAAGTGATAGCTATTTCCATGGCTTTGATCATCTTCACCTTTTATCACGTAGAATAAACTACGTAAGAAAACTTCATTATTGAATTTTAATAACGGAAACACTATGGATGAGTAGCGTAAAGCACTGTTTTCGGCCAATATCTCGTTAGCCAGTTCTGAATTAAATGCCGACATAAATCTTTCTATTTCTGAGGTACCTTTTTCATAGTCTTCAAGACTTCCCGCATTGATAATTAACTTGTTAACCTTGCAGTCACATTGTTTATAGAATGTGCGGATTACTGCAATAATATCGGGAATTTCTAATCCATTAAAGCCAAGGTTAAAAACCTGATTTGAGGAACGTTCGCTAACTTTTCTGGCATTAATTCCGTCCATCATACGAGAGTCGCCAATTAGCAGGCTAACATTTTCTCCTGCAAAATACTGGTCAGCATTTGCCCCCATTGCCAGCCGAAATCCAGAATTGGCAACAACTTCTTTAAGCAAGAAAAAACCAGCTTGTCCAGCGATCAGAATAATCAGGATTACACATAACGCATACTTAAAGAATATTCGAATTGAATCCATATTCTATCTCTTAAAATTGAAAATAAATAAAAGGGCTTTCGGCAAAATTGCCAAATAGTAGAAATATAAAAGCAGCAATTAACATGGTTATGCCAAGCTTTATTTTATTTCTTAACACCAGAAAAGTACGAGCAGTACTGAAATATTCGATAAAGACAAAAAGAGGAATAAACATCAGGCATTTAAAAGCAGTAAATTTGGTTGTAACTACAGTAATTGTGTCAAAAGAAGTTAAACCAGCAAAAAACTCGCCTGCTACCTGAAAGTCTGGTGATCTAAAGAAGACCCATGAGATACAAACGATATGAAAAGTAATAAACTGGCCAGCCAAACGTGTTGCTTTTGATTGAGGCGCGTAGTTAAACAGGCGTTCAATGACAAGAAGCCCACCGTGTAAGGCTCCCCATACAACAAACGTCCAGGCAGCGCCGTGCCATAGTCCGCCAAAGAGCATCACCAGGGCCAGATTAACATAAGTACGGACTAGCCCTTTTCGATTACCACCAAGAGAAATATAGAGATAATCTCTCAGCCAACTAGATAGTGATATATGCCAGCGACGCCAGAACTCAGTGATGGAGGCTGACAGATAAGGACGAGCGAAGTTACGAGGAAATTTAAACCCAAGTGTTCTGGCTATTCCAATGGCCATTTCGGAATATCCACAAAAATCGTAATAGATTTGAATCGCATAAAAATAAAATGCAAACAGGTGGTTTCCTGCAGTTGTTTCGCCAGCGCTGGCATAGATTTCATCGACAAACACGCCAAGGTTGTCAGCAATGACGACTTTTTTGAACATTCCCATGCAAAATAACAGGAAGCCGCTGTAAAACAATTGTTTACTGAACTGGCGTTTTTCCAGTAATTGAGGAAGAAAGACGCTGGCTCTAACGATTGGGCCTGCAACTAACTGTGGGAAAAATGAAATATAGGCAACTAGCTCGGTAAAACTGACTTTATCAATGTGTCCTCGCTTGCGATCAACCACAAAACTGATTGCCTGGAAGACATAAAAAGAAATTCCCATCGGTAATAATAAGGCAGAAGACTCTATTCCAAAGCCCATCGTATTAAATTGTTCAGCAAAAAAATTATAATATTTAAAGACCGCGAGTACCGATAATAGAATACTGACACTGACAAATGTTATTTTTTTATAGCGCTCAAAATATTGTGCTCCAAAAGCAACGCCACAAACAAAGAGTAATAGAAGCACGTGAATCGCGCTCCATGCACCATAGAAGTATAAACTGGCAACAACAATTAGAAATAGCTGTTGTTTAATCGTCTTTAAAAGAAAAAATACGAGAAAAAAAATGCTGTAAAAAATAATGTATTCGTAGGAATTAAATAGCATATACTGAAATTGCCTTTCTCTGTCGCTCAATGCTTCTCTGGTTTAATTAGTACTTACCTGTTCTATTATCGCAGGAATAACTCGTTAACGGTGTGATAAGCCGACAATTAACAGAAAGTTATTATTCCTTGAGCCGGGTATTGTAATCGTTTTTATTGAGAATTTATAGCCCTGTTCGCTTTTAAGGCTGATTTAAAATCAGGGTGAAATTACCGCTAAAATGCTATTTTGGAGGAGAGTCTTGGAAGCGAGTAAAAAATACATTATTATGGTGCTGAATTTTGTCTTAACAGCCGTATCGTAGGCCAGTAAACTGTCAATAAATCGGTTGATTAAATCGAAGTATGAATTGATCTAAATGTACTTCAGGCGAAACATATTTTTGGTGAAATGTACTTTGAGTAAATTGTACCTCTTGCTGTGTAATTAGAAGAAATGCCGATAAAAGTGTCTAAAAGCAGACAAAAATATTGGACTTTCTGGAAGCTATATTAACTTCTCTGGATAAGTCATATGTGTGGAATTAGTGGAATTCTTAATCGAAATACGGATATCCCTGTCGGCGAAGAGCTAATCTCTCGAATGAACGCTCAGATGGTACACCGCGGACCTGATGCTGGCGGCGTTTATGTAGAAAATAATGTTGGTCTGGGACACCGAAGGCTCAAGATTATTGATCTGGAGGGCGGGGTACAGCCGATGTTCAGTGATGACAGAAACGTTACTGTCGTCTTTAATGGAGAAGTGTATAACTTTAAGGAACTTCGTGTTGTCCTGGAAGGCAAAGGCTATCAGTTCAGAACGAGTTCTGACACGGAGGTTATCCTCAATGCTTATCTTGAGTATGGTGAACAATGCACAGAACATTTCCGAGGAATGTTTGGTATTGCCATTTACGATAAACGCCAGAACAAACTTCTGATTATTCGCGACAGGCTTGGAATAAAACCTGTTTATTATTATCTCGATGAGCAGAGGTTGCTATTTTCATCAGAAATAAAACCGATTCTGGAAGTTCTGGGTAGCAAACCCGAAGTATATACTGCCGCACTCGATTTTTACATGTCTGTCGGTTATGTGCCTGGTGAAAAAACGCTATTTGATGGTATTTATAAATTATTACCGGGTCATCAGATGGTTGTTCAAAATAATGCGGTTGATATTAAGTGTTATTGGGATCTTGAGGATACAGAAACCAGAAATGTTAGCTTTGAGCAGGCGCTGGATGAATTTGATGAAATTGTCAAAGAGAGTACCCAGCTTAGAATGGTCAGTGATGTGCCTCTTGGCGCATTTTTAAGCGGTGGTCTGGATTCTAGTGGTATTGTATCAATGATGAGCGAGATGTCAGATACGCCGGTGAACACTTTTTCTGTTGGTTATAAAGACGACCCTGAATCGAGTGAGCTGGGATATGCAAAAATTGTCGCTGAACACTTTAAAACACAACACCATGAGTATTTTCTGGAGCCGCTGGACTTTTTTAATTCTCTGGATATATTACTTCAATATACTGAAGAACCTATCATTGAAAGCGCTGCGGTCGCGCTATATCAATTATCTAAGTTGGCAAAAGAGCATGTAACGGTAATTTTGTCTGGTGAGGGTGGTGATGAAATACTGGCCGGTTATCCTTTGCACAAAATTACACCGATGGTCAACAAGCTGCATAGCGTTGCTCGATTTATTCCTGGTGTTATTAAAGACAAAGTAGCACAGAGGCTGGGTTACAATGAAAAACGCCTGAAATATTGGGACTGGGCTGGTTTGAGTGTTGACGATCGCTACCAGAGTATTTCCAATGATGTTACGTTGAATATTAAAAAGAATATGTACCAGTCAGAAAAGCTACTCGATAGTCATACCGAAACCTGTCATTTTTATAAGCAGCTTTTCGAAAAGATGTCGCAAGGGACTTCGCTCAGAAAAATGACTTATTCGGATATAAAAAGCTGGTTGCCGGATGATTTACTGGTAAAAGCGGACAAAATGACAATGGCTGCATCCTTAGAGCTGCGCGTACCACTGCTTGATCATAAGCTGGTTGAATATGCCACCTCGCTACCAGATGAGTACCGCTTAAATGGCAAGCAGGGGAAATACCTGTTTAAAAAATTAATGGAAAGAAAATTACCCCATGAAATAATTTATCGTAAAAAGAAAGGTTTTCCTGTGCCAATAGCTAACTGGTTCAGAACAGTGCTATACGATAAAACGAGAGAAATATTGCTAGACCCGGTGACGGTGTCGAGAGGTTATTTTAAGAAAGATTATGTTGAACAAATCCTGACACGTCATAAACAGGGAGTCGAAGATCATAGTCGAAGAATATTTGCGCTGTTAAACCTGGAACTCTGGCATCGCAAATATATTGACTGAATGATAATGGATCTAAGAGCCTGAGAATAACTGATGAATATATTACTGGTAACTAATTTATTTCCTACACCGGAAGATCCTGAAAGAGGGATTTTTACGCTGCAGCTGGTTAAAGCGCTGAATAAAATCAGTCATGTAACGGTTGTATGTCCGTTGCCATGGTTTCCGAAAAATAAAATATTTAGTCGTTTCAAAAAATGGTATGCATTTTCCAAAATTCCTTCTGTTTATGAAATCGATGGAATAACTGTCCACTCGCCCAGGTATGTAATGTTGCCCAGAGTATCAGAAGGATGGCACGCATTTTTTATGCAAATGGGACTTAAATCTGCTATTAAACGACTTCATCAGAAATATCAGTTTGACGTTGTCAATTCACAGTGGTTGTATCCAGATAGTGTGGCTGTTGATTCCATTGTGAATAAGCTAAAGATTCCACATGTGGCTACGGGGCTGGGGTGTGATGTTAACCATGATTTGTTCGACGAGTCCAAGCGAACTCAACTAAAACAAATGTTGAAGAATGTTACTGCCGTTACCGTTGTTTCTAATGAGCTCAGGCAAGTCCTTATCAGTGACTCTGTTGTTGCCGATAAGATAACGGCAATTCCTAATGGTGTCGATACATCACAGTTTAATTTACTGGATATCGCTCACTGTAGAAAAAAGCTTAAATTGAGTTTGAATGAAAAAATAATTTTATATGTGGGCCGTCTTAGTGAGGAAAAAAATATAGAGAGTTTGATTCGAGCTTTTTCCATGCTGGAAAAAGATGAAGAATTAAAGTTGTATATTGTGGGGGATGGACCTCTGCTTAATTTGTTGAAATCACTTATTGTTAACTTAAAGCTGGAAAAAAAGGTCGTTCTGGTTGGTAAGGTAGAGCATTCAGAAGTGTCTTGCTGGATGGGCGCTGCAAATTATTTTAGCTTGCCGAGCGTGAGAGAAGGTTGTCCTAATGTTGTTCTGGAAGCTTTAGGCTGTGGCCGACCGGTCATTGCCAGCCGTGTTGGTGCAATTCCTGATCTGGTTAATCAGGATACTGGTGTACTTTTTGACCCGAATAATGTTGAAGATATCGCTGAGAAACTATCCCTTGGGTTGTCCAGGAAATGGGACTATTCGGTGATTGCTGATTCGGTCAAAAGCCTTTCCTGGGAGCATGCAGCAGAGCGTTATCTGACTGTTTTCAAGCTGGCTTTTAAAAATAGCAGGAACGACATAGCAGGAACGACATAGCAGGGATAGCGGGATTATTATCTGACAGGTTTTGCCGTATTGTTAACGATAACTATTGATTGGAAAGGACTGCTTTTTCATAGAGGGAGTGGTATTGATTTAATACAACCTCTTCATGAAAGTTTTGTTTAAAATGTTTTTTCCCTGCCTGACCCAGCTTACAACGATATTCATGAGAAGAAGCCATTTTTATGATGGCTCTGGCATAAGCTTCTACGTCATCACTTTTTACAACAAGGCCTGTTTTTTCGTGACAGACCGTTTCACTAATTCCGCCCACATCAGTGGCTATTACAGGCATGGCAATTCGCATTGCTTCTAATATGGCGATTGAGATGCCTTCGTAAAAAGAAGAAATAACAAATACATCTTTTGTAGCAAGTAGTGGTGTTATATCGCTGATAAAACCCTTGAAAATGACATGCTCTGTCAATTCCAGTTGATTAACCAGTGTTTTGAGTGGTTGCATCTGAGGGCCGTCACCAGCGATTGTCAGGCGAATCTGGTTATTGGTTTTTACGGCAATATTGAGAGCCTGTATTAACAAGGGTAAGTTTTTAACTTCTGCTAAACGGCCCACGGAGATTAATTCAATATAACGATTATCTGTTTTTTGTAAGGCCTCAATTGCTTCCAGATTCTCGACATCTTTAATTCCATTATGAATCGTTTGTAAGACCTTTTTACTGATTTTGATATCATCGCTAATATATTGTTTAATAGAATTTGAAACCGGTACAATCTTGAATGTCTTGCGTGAAGCAATTCTTTCGAGTTGATGACGAATTGCAATTTTTATGCTGGATTTCCAGTTGTCAGCATAATGAGTGTACTGGCCGTGTACCGTATGAATTAATTCTGCCCTGCCTGACTGGTGTGTTGCGAGTGCAGATTCCAGGTAAACGCCCCAGTCATGACTGTGTACAATATCGACTTTGTTATCAATAATAATCTGTTTGAGTTTTTTAGGAAGAGACAGGCTGTTGCCTTCTCCACCGTCGAGAAAATGAACCTGAATGTTATCGCTGACCTGCGCTAATAACTCCCCTTTTCTTTTGGTCAGACAAATACTGACTTTAAAAGAGTTGCACATGCCATTAGCCAGGTGTAATACGACTTTTTCGGCACCGCCGAATTCAAGGGATTCTATAATATGAAGAACATGCGGCATAGTCAGACCAGATTATTAACTGTTAGAAACAAGAACTACGCCGGCGGCAACCAACAAAGTGCCTACAATTTTTACTGCCGATACTGATTCATTCAGCATAAATACGCCCAGTATCATTGTGATGATAAAACCGATGCCAACAAATGGATAAGCCGTACTCACTTCAATTTTGCTTAATACAAATAGCCAGACAAATGCGCCAAGTCCATACATAGTTAAACCAGAAATGACATAGGGGTTCATCATAATGCTGAAAATAATTTTTATCTTGCTGCTATTTTCGTTATTGAGAATTTCCTGAAGCGCAGGGTTAATCATTCCATGTCGAAGTGATATTTGTGCAATAGCAGAGAGAGCGACACTGAAAAAAATCAGAGAAAACAGTTTAATAGACATTAAATAGCCCCTAAAACAATGATGGCGACAAGTAGCGCTATATACCGACTACCTCTGTCTTTAATTGAAAAAACGATGGGGTCATCATCCATTTCGCCACGAGCCGTTTTTAACCAGACTCGGCTAATCCAGTATAAAAAGGCTGGGCAGATTAACCAGAGTACCTGAGGATTAGAGTAGTGTTCTATAACATCTTTACTATTAATAAAGAATGCAATAACCAGTACTGCCGTATAGCCGCTGGCAGTTCCCATTGCCTGAAGGCTCTCTAAATCTGTCGTATTGTAATCTCTTCCATCGGAGCAGCTTTTTCCTCTGCTACGCAGCGAATAGAGCTCAGAGCAGCGTTTAACCAGAGCGAGACTTAAAAAGATAAACATCGAAAAAGCCAGTAACCAGAAAGAAGGTTCTACACCGACAATGGCTGCTCCGGCAATTACTCTAATTGTATACAGGCTGGCCAGAAGTACGACATCTATTAGCACATAAGCTTTTAAGATTGTTGAATAGGACAGGGTCATTATCAGGTAAACAAATAACACCGCAAAGAAATAAATAGAAACGTACCAGGCAATAAGAAAGCTGATTATGACCAGCGCCAATAACATGATGACGCCTGTTAATATAGAAAGATTACCCGCAGCAAAGGGGCGGTTACATTTTCTGGGGTGATTGCGATCAGATTCCAGATCGAGCATATCATTTAGTAGATAAACACTGGACGCAGTCAGGCTAAAGGATAAAAATCCAGCAAGCACTAGCCAGATGGCTCCTGTACCCCATAATTGTGCAGTTAAAAATGGGACGAAAATAAGCAGGTTTTTTACCCACTGATGGACTCTGATAGCTTTAATAGTCGATTTTATCGGGTTACTTTTATCAATAAAAGTTTGCTCTATATGGGTTAGCTTTGCGGTTTTTTTCTCGAGTCCACTGACTGGGTTAACCAGAATTGCAGAGTTTGCTTCTTTGAATATTTTCAGGTCAATATTGTCATTGCCGGCGTAAGAAAAGTGGCCATTTTCCTGTTTTTTGATTAATGCGAGCTTTTTACTGCCTGATAAATTAGTGTTTTCGTCGCTGCTGATAATGGATGAGAATATCCCAAGGTGGGCAGCAATTTTTTCTGCATACTTTTTGTTAGAAGCGGTTGCCAGTATCAGTTTTCTTCCTTTTTTATTTTCATTGATTAAAAAGGACAGAAAAGGCTGGTTATAGGGAAGAAGGTGCGGCGCTACATCCGTTTTTTCGGCTATTTTATGCTTTAACCTGGCCTTGCCTTCAAATAGCCAGAAAGGTAGAAGAAACAGGTAAAAAAAGTTGACTTTAAGCAGAGAAAATACCGACTCATACAGTAAATCTGACTTTATCAGCGTACCATCCAGATCAACATAAAGAGGGGTAGCCGAACTATCTGGCTTTACGCCCGGTTCTAAATCCATTATTTTTCCATCTGCTAATTTGTCGTTTTATTTCAATCGGTTCGATTAAAGCGTAGCTGATGATTCTAACATAAAGTTTTTTTCTTCCAAATAATAAATGAGTTAAAGTACGATGTTATCGGGCTTATCGTTACGTTATTAACCTTCTGGTATCGCCGCTTGGGCAATAAGCAAGTCATTTTCTATGCTTGAGCCAGAAACGCCGATTGCTGCGATGACTTCTCCTGCTTTGTTTTTTATTGGTAAGCCCCCGGCAAAAGTGATTAAACCATTGTTTGAGTGCTCTATATTAAATAAGGGGCCACCAGGTAGTGATTTTTTTCCCAGTAAATGACTGGGTTTTTGAAAAAGCGCAGCGGTTTTTGCTTTTTTGATGGCAATATCAATTGCACCCAGTAATGCACTGTCCATACGTTTAAACGCGATAAGGTGCCCAGACATATCTACCACCGCAAGGTTGACAGAAACCTCTGATTCTTCCGCTTTTTTCTGACTTAGTGCTAATAGTGATTCTGCTTCTTTGAGAGTTAGTCGGTTCATAAACGTTATCGATAAATGGAATATTAACTGATTTTATCAGTTTTTTAGCTATTATTAAAAAGTAAGTACAGATTAATCGCAGGAGGTTTGTTGATATTTACTATAGCGGGCCTGCGCTTGCTGCTCGGTAAACCAGTGATGCTGACGAGATTTATTATTAGTAATGCGGCTTCAGTATTATTGTCATTTCTCTGGTGAGTTAACAGGCTTCTGGTGTAAAAAACAGAGTAAGTGATTATCTGGTCTATAATGTAAAAAGAATATAGCGACAGGTGAGTAATGACAAATAGGCTGTCTGTTTTTGTCAGTCCGTTTTCTTCGTATGAACTGTTTGTAGTGTGTCGTTTTTTAGCATGTAATAAATGATAGGAATTTAGACGTGAACTGGTTAAATAACTTCGGATTCAGAGTAAAAATGGCAATACCTGTTGGTATCGTATTGCTGATATTTATGGTTATTTTTGGCTTCATTTATAAAGCTTTTAATACGCAAATTCGTATTAATAATGTGCTTATTGATGAAGTACAGCCGGTACTGAATAATTTTGAGGATGGATACAGAGATATGTATCAGATGATCACCGCTGCGCGAGGTATGCTACTTGCCGGGGGTGATGAAAGTATTATTAAATATAACCGTGAAGAATATGAGGATAATGCGCCCAAAGGGCTCAAACGTTTGACTGCTGTACAGTCTGCAATTGACTCTGGGTTGATCCCGGCTAAAAATCAGAGCTTTCTCAATGAGTTATCGAGTAATTTTCAGTTGTGGAGGGCGCATTATGACGCCATGTTTGCCAACCCTGCGCAAGCTGCCAACTATATCAAAGAGCATGGCGAAGAAATGGATAAACAGTTTTCGGTGATTCGAAAGCGTCTTAAAGTCGTTAGAACCAGTGTTGAAAAGGCAGATGAGGATTTACGAGCAGAAGCCGCTACTGCTGTCAGTACGGCATTGAATATTATCTGGGTTGGCTGTGGGGGAGCAATTTTGCTGTCAATTGTGCTTGCCTGGTTCTTTTCCGGAATTCTCCTTGCACCATTGAAAAGTCTGTATAGCACAATGAAAGACATTGCTTCCGGTGAGGGGGATCTGACTCAACGTATTGTAATCAACTCAACGGACGAAATTGGACAGCTGGGAATTATGTTTAATACTTTTGTCGATAAAATTCATGGAACGGTTTCTGAAGTGGTTGACGCTTCTCAATCTCTACGTCAGGAAATGAGCAACATACAGGAAAATACGGCCAGTATTTCTCGTGGTGCGGAGTCTCAACAGCTGGAAAGTGATGCGGTGGCAACGGCAGTTCATGAAATGAGTGTCAGTTGTGAAAATGTAAGCGCAAATGCCAATAGTGCGGCAGAGGCTAGCTCCCATGCCAGTGGAGAGGCTGATACAGCACAAGATACGTTAAATACGACAGTCAACTCTATTAATAGTCTGGCAGATGATATTCAACAGGCTGGTACGGTAATTCATACCCTGGTGCAAGATGTTGGTAATATAGCCTCAATTCTGGATGTTATTCGTGGTATTGCCGATCAAACGAATCTTCTGGCTCTTAACGCCGCAATAGAGGCCGCGCGAGCAGGTGAGCAAGGTCGAGGTTTTGCTGTTGTTGCTGATGAAGTACGCTCTCTGGCCAGTAAAACTCAAGATAGTACCGGTGAAATTCAGTCAATGATTGAACGCTTGCAGCATGGTGCTAATGAAGCCGTATCGGCTATGGATGCCAGTAGAGACGGAGCTGGTCAGACCGTTGAGCAGGCAAATGCGGCTAATGTTTCGCTGGAAGCGATTAGTCGCTCCATTGGCGTGATTAACAATATGAATATTCAGATAGCGACTGCGGCGAATGAACAAAGCACAGTGAGTGAAAATGTTAATCAGAATGTCAGAGAAATTGCTGATAATGGTAAGGATATGGTACGAGTAGTTAACAGTGCCGAAAAAGCCTGTACATCATTAGCTGAACAATGCGAGCGCCTGGATGGGCTGGTAGTGCAATTTAAAATATAATGAAACCTTTCATGCTCACCTTTCAGGGCCCGCGCAAAATATATCCAGGAAGTCTGGGTATGGAGATAGCCTTATTGTTACCGAGTATTGAGCGGGTCAGTTCTGCTTAAACCGTCAATCCACCGTCGATAGCCAGACTCTGGCCTGTTATATAGCTGGCTTCTTCGCTGATAAGGTAATTAATCAGGCCTGCTACTTCTGCCGGTAAGCCAAACCTTTTCATTGGAATTCGATTGATTAGCTTATTACGTGTTGATTCATTAACCGGTGTATGATTTATGCCATCTTTTTTAATATATCCCGGTATGATGGTATTGACGGTGATTTGCTGGCTGGCTAATTGCATTGCCAATGACTTAGCCATTGCTTCCAGAGCTGCTTTAGAGGCTGCAGAAGCAGGAACAAAGGTGTCGTCCAGCTGAAAGCGATGAGCCAGAAAAGAACTAACCGCAATAATTCTTGGGCAGCTGGATTGTTGTAATAAAGGCAGGGAAAATTGAACCAGGCGATGAAAAGCTTTTAAGTTAATATCCAGAGATTTTTGTAGTGAATCATCGGATAGTTTGTCAAATGAGTGCCAGTCTGGAAACCCTGCGTTATTGACGATGACATCCAGTTTCTTCAGCTGGTCCACAATCAATGCTCTGATTTCATTAATGGTTGATTGTTCAGACAGATCGCCGATGATTGTATCTATCTGAGCACCGTTTTGTTCCAGTTCACTGACAAGCAGGTTAAGTCCCTGTTGATTACTACCCGTGTGTAATACCAGATGATTATTATTAGTTGCCAGTCGTCGTGCTGTTGCTGCACCAATTCCGCTGGCAGCGCCAGTGATTAGTATGGTTTTTATTGTCATGGTCTTTATCGATAGAAATAACAGGAATATTAATTGGAATAGTCTGTATCGGCAATCATTATTTATTTTCGTCTAAAAACAGAAAAAACTGGCTTTAATCCTTGCCCCGGTTTTTTTAACTGGACTGTTGAGCAGAAACTAAAAAAGAAGCTTAAAATTGCTTAATATTTCTTTAAGCAAAAAAGCCGCGAACAATGTTGCTGGCGGCTTTTAACCTTAATGACTAATTCAATAAGTCTATTTTTCTTCCAGCTTAAAATCTAATGTCACCGTTTGATCATAAACCATAACAGCCACATTATTTTCTCGTTGTGGTTGATACTTCCATTTTCTAACGGCTTTTTTAGCATTTCTCTCAAAATAACCTTTCGGTTTTGAGTTCACTACCTTAACATTAACCGGGCTACCCTTCTCATTAATATCGAACTTTAACGTAATATTGCCTTCTATATGATTCATGGCTGCTTTACGAGGATAAAGCGGTTCAATGCGTACTTTAGGCATTAATGCGTCATTTCCCTCTTGATAAACAGGTACCAGCTCTCTTTCAATTAAATTATCTCCGGTACTCGGAGTATAACTCGGTAACTTAGCGGTATTAATTACGGGCCTGATTCTTTTATTTTCGTTATGACTGGTAATTGATTCCGCTGGAAGCGTTACTGGTTTAATAAGCTCTGGAGGAGGTTTTCGACTGGGTGGCTGTTTTGGTGGATCAATTTTTTTAATGACATTAACAGGAATAACAGGAATTTCTATTGTTTCAACCGCTTTAACTTCAGTGTTAATTAGTGTATTCATTAAAACAAAAAGTAAAAAGGAAAAAATAACGGCTAATAATAGCGCAACAACATTTTTCATAAACATCTCCTTAATTTATGGTTTTTCCAACTTTCTATTACAGACTACAAAGCTCTTTCACCTCTGTCAATGTTTTTAAAACAAGAAAAAACATTCATTCTCTGAGTATTGAAACCAACATTCAACGAAATTGCCAAGTTTTTCAAGTCAAGCAGTCACTTTTGAACATTTAAATAAATCGATTAATTATGCTTGATTTATAAGCCTTTTATTTCTTTTTAAGAAGTTAATGAATCAATTGTGTTGATAAGTTTATTTTCACTTTTTGTCAAGACCGTTTCACATTGTTTAATTATTATGCTTTTTATGTTGTTCGAAAGTTTTACATTGAATTGTTGTGACAAATAGTACTTTTATTTCTATTTGAATATTTCTGTACCAGAGACTCCTGAATCTTTCTATGGTGCTATAATTAAATTTATTTTTGTCAAGTTCTTGTTATGTCTGATGTTCGAAAAGTTCCGCTGGAAAAGCTTAAAACGGGAATGTATGTGACAGGTGTTGTTGACCGGTCAAAAAAAAATAAGGATTAAATCTCCGGGTAAAATTAGAAGTCCACATATCATTGACAAAATGAAAGCGTTAAAAGTTAGTGAGGTCTATGTGGACTTTGACTTAAGTGACTTCAATGAAAATGTTGTTGATACCTTATCTAAGAGTGAGTTAAGAAGTCAGGGGAATGAATCAGGTATCATTTCACCTATAAAACAAAAAGAAGACATATTATCTGCCGAATGTCCGTCGCAGATGACAAGTATTCAAACATCAATGAATGAGGAGCTAAATTTTGCAGTCGATATTATAGCTGAAACAAAGAAAGCCCAGAGTCAGTTATACGAAAATGTTTTACAGGGAAAAACTATAAACCTGAAAGCGTTAAAAAAGTCAACTAATGCGATTGTTGCGTCTATTTTTCGTAATCCAGAAGCATTACTTTTAATGAGCCAGCTAAGTAATGTAAATGATTACCTTGTAGAGCATGCAATAAATAGCTGTATATTAATGAGTGCTTTTTCTACCTGGTTAGAGCTTGATGAAGCGCTTATTTTTGACATTGCTATTGGAGCATTTATGCATGATATCGGTAAAATCAGTATCCCGAAAAGCATTCTGAATAAACCTGAAAAATTAACGCCAGATGAATTTGAAGTAATGAAAAAGCATGTTATTTATTCAAAACAGATATTAGAAAAAATTCCCGGAATTAGTCCTGTTTCTGTTAATGTTGCAGCTGTACACCATAAAAGGCTGGATGATTCTGGTTACCCTCAAAAACTGATTGATGAGAAACTGAGCCCCTGGGGATGTATGATTGGTATAGTCGATACCTATGATGCAATGACAGCTGACAGGTTTTTCCAGCCTGCCTGTACTTCACAGGAGTCGTTTGAAGTGATGAAAGGTAATACTCAGCAGTTTGATGAGGAAATATTACAGCAGTTTATTAATTGTATTGGTCTTTATCCCGTAGGTTCACTGGTAGAGCTGGAGTCTGACAGGCTGGCTATGGTTTACCAGCCAAATAGAGCAGAGCCAGAACGGCCCACAATAGTCAGTTTTTACGATACAATGAGTCGTCACGCCATTTCACCAGAAATTATTGATCTTTCTTTTGCTGCTAATGATTCAATCAAACAGGGAGTACGAGCAAAAAACTACAATGTCCGTCGAGATTTCACTTTGTTAAAAAGAATTGCTCAGGCTTCTTGTCTGTAGTTTTGCTACATTGCCCGGGTTAGTGGTGCGCTAGCTTAGTAAAAACAGGGTAGGCGCAAAACCTCTACTGTTTTTTTAGAAAAAGCGAAAATTCGCTTCCAGATCTGCTTTCTTGCGTTATTCTGGCCTGTATTTATCTGTTACTTTATCCCCACTCAGTTCGTAACTTATTGTTTTTAAACCTTTTTGTTTAACTCTGTATCTTATTTTTGTGATGTGTGTCTCGATTTGAGATGCGGTTTGTTAAGAAATCGTAACTCAACCGATAACCATAGGTGTACATATTTTAATCAACTTATTTCATCACATTATTTACGGTAATATTAATATGCTATATACAAACAGACTGAACGTTAAATCTAAACCTGCTTTTCATAAGGCGATTACCTTGCCATTATTTTTAGCTTTTGCTGTTTGTGGAGAGGTTGCAGCAGTGACTTCGCTAGAGCTACAACAACAAATTGATGTTGTTGAAGCAGAGCTTTTGACGGAAACTAAATCGTCCAGAATCAAACGACTCAGTGATAAACTAGCTCGGTTAGAAAGGCGTCTTGTTAAGGTAGTAGCAACTGAGTCGACCGCTGTCGTTAATCAGCCTGTTGGTGCCCTGGTAGATATCAACAATATTGATAATCAGGTTTTAGAATTTTCTGAATTTGGTAGCTTAACGGGAATAACCCTTCAAGCCGTCGATACGGATACATCAGATAGCATCAATTATTGGTTAACTGATGATGCTGAGGGACGTTTTACGATAGATATGGTTAGTGGGGTAATAACCGTTGCAAATGGCACATTACTGGACGCCAGTTATAATTCGGCTCACTCGGTTACAGCAACGGCGCAGAGCAGTGATGGAACCTCTTCAACAGCATCTTTTGAAATAATTGTTGAAAGTAAGCCTGTTGTTGAAGACGATATCATTGTTGAAGAAGATATCATTGTTGAAGAAGATATCGTTGTTGACGAAGAGAGCACTGGTTGTAGCGTAGCTGCTAATCAGGAAACTTCCAGTGAATATACGCTTTCATGGGATTTCGACTCTTCAATCGATTTAACCGGTTATAAAGTCTATTATTCTACGACAGAAGAACTGACTAAAGAAACGGCAATGGGTGAGTTTACTCAAGCTGGCAATGCTAATTCAATTAAATTTGTGCCTGCGGCTCATAATTTGAAAACGTGTACTAAAGTTTATCTTGCTATCGCGGCTGTTGGTGACAGGCCTGAATCGGCACTATCTGACACACTTGAAATTTTAATTGACTAACATTTCCTGGTATTAAAAAAAACGAAGGCCATAATAGCCTTCGTTTTTTGTTGTTACATACAATCAGGTGGGGTTAACGAGTCATTTTTTTTACAAAAACAACCACAAATAATGCCAATGTAAAGCTTCCCATAAAAGCTTCCAGAGCGGCTAGCGCACGAGTGAAACCAAGAGGAACCAGGTCGCCATAACCCAGCGTGGTAAATGTAACGACACTAAAGTAAAGCGCACTGAAAAATATTTTTATATTTTCCCAGGCACTTAACTGGCTATCAAATGAGAGTGACTCTCCCATAAAAGATAAGCCAGCAAAAAAATATAAAGTGGCGAATAATGTAATAATAAAAAGTGAGAATATAATGACTTTTAGCGGTCTTTCTCCATACCCGCAGAAGATATCAACGAGTTTAGAGATGATTCGCTTGTGGGAAAATTTTGGTAATTGCTTGCGTCTCATCGTCATTTCTTTCTGAAAAAAACGGCCAGCAAATTCAAATAACCCCTGTTTTTCTGAGGTTTGTCTCAGGTTTCGGTAAATTTCTTCAGCCTGTTGATAGAGATCTATCTGTACATTTCTGTTTGTCGAAACTCTGGCCTGTTCTTCCTGGCTAATCGTCGTCCCCCAGTTAGCATGCTCTATTTTTGCACCTTTTAATTTAATACCCAGTAAGTTGCAGTTTTCGAAATTGACATAATGCAAGTTGGCATTGGTAAAGTTCGTTTTCATTAAAGAACTGCCGGAAAGATCCAGCATAAATAGATGAGAATTCTCAAGGTTGGCGTGATATAAATCTGAGTTTGTGAGTTTATAGCCTTGTTTTGAATTCTTATTCACCAGGTTAATCTCCGCCAGATCTGCTCGAACCAGGCAGAACTCCTTCATAGGTTGCTGAGTTTTAGCTCTATGTTCGAGCTGTTGTTTAATATTATTGATTGGCGAGCGGGCGGGGGATTTCCAGCAGGTGTCAGAAATTTCAGTTGGGGAAGTTGGGGGCTGCTCTATTGGTGTCATACCGCTACTCTTTAATAGTTAAAGAATAGCAGAATATGATGGTGGCTACCTGTTCTCCGGCTATTAGTGCCGGGTATTATTTCCAGTAACGCTTTTATGCGTTTTTATGTCTAATTTACTAAAATTAAAATGGTCCAGGCAGAACTCGCAAGTTACAGAGAGGTGACCCTCATTGTTAATAATATCGTCTACTTCCTGCTCAGGTAGTAAATTGATAGAGTTAAGCATTTTTTGTTTGTTGCAACCACAGTTGAAAGTAACCGTTTCGCAAGAGAGCAGCTGCATATCTTCATTATGAAAAAGGCGATGAAGCAAGGTTTCTGTATCGTGATTCAGGCACTCTTCTGTATTTAATGTTGAAGTCAAATGGGATAAATGTTCGAAAGCATTCTGGTCAAATGCATCGGGTAATGCCTGTAGTAAAACGCCGCAAACCTGATGCTCATTATTAAATAACCAGATTCTGGTTTCTAATTGCTCTGATTGATGAAAATATTGCTCAATACAATCAGAAAGTTTTTCTCCTTCAACCGGTACAATACCCTGATAACGTTTTCCTTGTGTCGGTTCAATTGTGATTGAAAGCTGGCCGCCTTTTACCAGTTCTTTAAAACTGAATTGTGAGAAGTCACAACTTTCATCATAACGCGCAAGCCCACGAAATTTCAGGTCATGAGTTGTTTGAACAACAAGCATTTTAAGGTGACCTGGAGATTGTAACTGAATAGATATTTTACCTTCAAACTTAAGAGTCGTTGCTAACAAAACATTAATTGCAGCGACTTGCTGTAAAAGTGAAGCAATTACTGGCGGGTACTGATGGCCATTTAAAAGACGGTTACTGGTGTCAGACAGTTTAACCAGTTCGCCTCTTACACTGCTTGTATCAAAAAGAAATCGGTGAATATTGTCAGACATAAGTAGACTCTTGGTAGCCGAAAATTCAGGAGACAACTGAGCTTTGAATTAAAATAATTAAGATAAAAAATAACCCCGATCACCTGAGTCATCGGGGTTATGATAGAGCAGAATAAACTTTATTTCTTGGCAGCGTTTCGCGCTTTAACTTCTTCAATGACCGTTTCAGCAACGCTGTTAGGACAAGGCAGGTAATGAGCGAATTCCATAGAGAACTGGCCACGACCAGAAGTCATTGTACGTAATGAGCCGATATAACCAAACATTTCTGATAATGGGACGTCAGCTTTAATTCGAACACCCGAAACACCAGCTTGTTGGTCTTTAATCATACCTCGACGACGGTTCAAATCACCAATGACATCACCCACGTGATCTTCTGGGGTAAATACGTCAACGTTCATGATAGGCTCAATCAGCTGAGGACCCGCTTTTGGAATTGATTGTCGGAAAGCACCTTTTGCAGCAATTTCAAAAGCAACAGCTGATGAGTCAACCGCATGGAAACCACCATCGAACAGTTCGATTTCTACGTCAAGTACAGGGAAGCCAGCCAGAACGCCTTCGGTCATCATGACTTTAAAGCCTTTTTCAACTGCAGGCCAGAATTCTCTTGGCACGTTTCCACCAACTACTTTAGACGTAAACTGAAAGCCAGTACCAGGCTCGCCAGGTTTGATTCGATAATCAATTTTACCAAACTGACCAGAGCCACCTGATTGTTTTTTATGGGTGTAACTATCTTCGATTTCTTTGGTGATGGTTTCACGATAAGCAACTTGTGGTTGACCTACTTCAAGTTCAACACCATAAGTACGTTTTAAAATATCAACTTTGATGTCCAGGTGAAGCTCACCCATTCCTTTGAGGATAGTGTCGCCAGTTTCCTGATCAGACTCAACCTGGAATGAAGGATCTTCTGCAACCATTTTACCAATAGCGATCCCCATTTTTTCAGATCCACCTTTATCTTTAGGCGTAACTGCAATAGAGATAACTGGCTCAGGAAATACCATAGGCTCAAGTGTGCCGGGGTTGTTCGGATCACATAGTGTATGGCCAGTTTGGACGTTTTTCATACCAACAACAGCGATAATGTCGCCCGCTTCAGCTGAATCAATTTCGTTACGGTCATCAGCATGCATTTCTACCATACGGCCGATACGTTCAGTTTTTCCAGTGAATGTATTTAATACCGTCATACCTTTAGTGATTCTGCCTGAATAAACACGGACAAAGGTTAAAGCGCCGAAGCGATCGTCCATAATTTTAAAAGCAAGGGCTCGTAAAGGTTTATCGACATCAACAATTGCGTATTCGCCAGTTTCGTTACCTTCTTCGTCAGTTTCGGCTTGAGGCTTTACTTCAGTTGGGTTTGGTAAATAATCGACAACAGCATCCAGAATTAGTTGAACACCTTTATTTTTAAAGGCAGAACCGCAGTATGTTGGGAAGAAATCGAGTTTATTCGTGCCTTCGCGAATACAGCGCTTAATGTCTTCCATTGATGGTTCTTCACCTTCAAGGTATTTTTCCATCAGGTCATCGTCTTGCTCAACGGCTGTTTCGATCAATTTTTCACGATATTCTTCAACTTGCTCAACCATATCCGCTGGTACATCACGTAACTCGAAGTTTTCAGGTAATCCAGAATCATCCCAGACCCATGCTTTACGAGTTAGCAGGTCAACCACACCTACAAAGTCATCTTCGGTCCCAATAGGTAATGTCATCACTAATGGGTTAGCACCCAGAACATCTTCCACCTGACCAACAACGCGTAAGAAGTCTGCGCCCATACGGTCTAATTTGTTAACAAAGATAATTCGAGCAACTTCAGATTCATTGGCATAGCGCCAGTTGGTTTCAGATTGTGGCTCAACACCACCAGAACCACAGAATACACCGACACCACCATCAAGAACTTTAAGCGAGCGATAAACTTCAACAGTAAAGTCAACGTGTCCAGGCGTATCGATAATATTCATTCGATGATCTTTCCAGAAACAGGTCGTAGCAGCTGACTGAATTGTAATTCCACGCTCCTGCTCCTGGTCCATGAAATCGGTGGTTGCAGCACCATCATGCACTTCACCGGTTTTATGGATTTTGCCCGTAAGCTTTAAAATTCGCTCTGTAGTCGTTGTTTTACCAGCGTCAACATGAGCAAAAATACCAATATTTCTGTATTTAGTTAAATCTGCCATTGCCATACTCTATTAAGTTAAGATTTATTAAGTGATTAAATCGATTATGTTTAAATTCAAAAAAGATGAATCTGGGTCGCTATGCGAAAGGCGCGCATTATACACTAGATAGTTGCTGTGGGCTATTTTGTTCTTGAATAAAAATTAGGCAAGATTCTGTTAAATATCAAATTTGTGAATTAAACCAGTCATAAAAATGAACTAGACCAGTTTTATTAAGCCATGTGCTAAGTAAACACTTACACTGTATGTTGTATAATTTATTGTTCAAGCTTGGGTGTTATTCGTTCTCAGGTTTATAATCATGGATATTTTTAAAACGATGAATCAGACGTCGCTGTTTTTTATCAGGGCGTCCTGTTGTTGCGGGAGCAGATAATTTTCTCATTGTTGTTATTTCTTCGCGTTTGGCCTGGCTTTCTTCGGTTTCCCTGTAAAGGGTTTGAGCTATTTTTGCAGGTCCTCTTTTGTCAGATAAATCGATTACCTGAATTGTTTTCTCATCAAATCCCTGGCGAACCTTAAGCGTATCTCCTGGATGGACTATTTTGCCGGGTTTTGGTTTGTTTCCTTCGTAATGGACTTTTCCGCCTTCAATTGCCGCTTTTGCCAGTGCCCTGGTTTTAAAAAACCGACATGCCCATAGCCACTTATCTAGCCGAATTTTACTTTCTTGTGACATATTTCCGCCATTTCCGGTATTAATTTACAATAGATATCATAATTTTGTTATTCTTTGACCCCGTTTCGGATTCTCAGGCGTTTATATCGCATGAGATTGATAACAAAGAAAAAAGACCGTAAGTTTTATTATTTTGAATAAATTTGCGAGTCTAACCGATAAACTAGCAGTTTCCGAGTGATTCTCGCAAGATAAATCCATTAGACTAGCTATTATTATAGTTGAGCCAGATTAGTTTTTTATGGCTTGATTTATTTGCGGTTACTGTCGTGATATAAACTTATCTCTTTGCGAGATTGTTTTTGGGTTTAATGATTTGAATTTAATGATTTGAACTCGGTGATTTGAATTCCATGACTTGCAGGCGCAATACATTACAAATTTGCGATGTGGGTTTCACTTTATATAATGATAGGTAAAAGTAGTATTTATTGGCTTTACTATTGTTGCTATCAATTATTTTATAAACATTGTTGTTCAAAAATTCTGGATAACAAATAGCTAAGATGGAAGGTATGAGTTTTTCGAATTTAAAATCCGGTGAATGGTTTAAAGAGTATTCAAACTGGTTACCTTTGCTTCAATGGGCAACCTGGGGGCTAGTTGTATTTTTGTTTGCCAGGGTTTTCTGGATTTGGGTGTTATATTTTACCACACCATCCGAGATTGCTCCTGTTAATATCGGCTCTGGTGCTATGGTGAAAAAGTCGAATAAAATTGATACCAGCAAGTTGCGTGGTATGAACCTGTTTGGCGCGATTAATAAAGAGCCAGTGAAAAAAGTTGAGCAGCAGAATGTTGTTGATACCAAATTGAATCTCAAATTACGGGGTATCTTTGCAGCAGATACCCCAGCCAAGGCAAACGCGATTATTGAAGATGGTCGCGGTAAACAGGCGGTTTATTTTATTGATGAAAAATTAAAAGTGAGTGGGCGTGTATTTCTCAGAGAGGTTTATGTTGATAAGATTATTCTGGAAACCAATGGTACAAAAGAAGCTTTACGTCTGGTTAAGGAAAAATCGCCAATCGTTATTCGTAAGAGCCCAGATAAACCTCCTGGGGCTCGCACCGATAAACGCACTGAAGACAAGCGTAATGACAAGTTGCTGACTCGCAAACTAAATGATTATCGAAATAAGTTAAGAAGTGATCCCAGAAGCGTCGCCGATGTGATCAGTGGTAGACCTCATTTTATTAATGGAGAGTTGCAGGGGTTCAGAATACAGCCGGGTCGAGATAAACGATTATTTAATGAATTAGGTTTAAGGCGTGGTGATATTGTTAAATCAATTAATGGTATTGAATTAACCAATATGCAGGAGGCAATGACATTAATGCGTGATGCACAGTCATTGCAGGAATTAAATGTACAAATTCAGCGTGGTAACGATTCGTTGAGTTTATTATTGAATTTAAATGAAAAGTAGGACTTAAATAGTGCTTTTAGTTAAACAGAAAAAAATCAAAAGTGCAAAATCAGGTAAACACCTTGTAAAAGCCGTGTGCCTGGCAGTAGGGATAACCATATTTGCTCCCTCTCTTTTTGCAGCAAAAGCGACCTTGAATTTAAAAGATACCGATATAGAGGTTTTCATTGAAAGTGTGAGCCGTATTACGGGAAAAACTTTTATTATCGACCCTCGGGTAAGAAATAAAAAGGTTACGGTTATTTCCCAGCACGAAATGGATGAGGATGCCATTTTTGCCTTGTTCTTAAGTGTATTACGTGTTCATCAGTTCTCGGCTGTAGAGACCGATGGCATATATAAAATTGAGCAGCTTCAAGCCGCTAAGCAAGATTCTGTACCTGTTTATAGTGAGAATAATCGCAATTTTTCTGGTGATCAGTTAGTCACTCGAGTGATTAAGGTCGACAATGTCGATGTGGGTCAATTGGTTCCATTGTTAAGAACACTGGTTTCAACACAAGGGTTAATGTCTCAATATAAACCAACCAATGTTATGGTTATTCATGATACCGCCGCTAATCTGAGTCGTATTGTAAAAATCATCCGTCAAATCGATAAAGAAAGTAATGAAGATATTCAGGTTATTCCATTGCGGTATGCTTCTGCTACTGAAGTCGTCAGAATTCTGGAAAGTCTGGAGAAGCAGTCGGGCCAGTCTAAATCTCCATCAGCGAATAAACCACGTTTTGTTGCTGACGAAAGAATGAATAGTATTTTGTTAAGTGCTGATAAGAAAGCTTCACTACGTTTAAGAGCATTGATTGCACGGCTGGATTCAGAAATTGATAATAATGGAAATACCAAAGTTAAATATCTTCATTATGCAAGTGCCGAGGAGCTGGCTACTTTATTAGAAGGTGTCGGTGAGTCTATTGAGCAAAAAAGTGGTAAGGAAAAAGGCAAGGCGAGACGTCCTGGAAATACCAAAGCTTATTCTATTAAGGCACATAAAGAAACCAACTCACTGGTTATTACAGCTGCACCGGATATCATGCGTTCTTTCGAGTCGGTAATTAACCAGTTGGATATACCGCGTAAGCAGGTGCATGTTGAAGCTATTATTGTTGAAGTTTCAGAAAGTGCAGCAAAAGAGTTGGGTGTGCAATGGGCTACAGAAGCTGGCGGTGTGGTTAACTTTACAAATACCGGTCCCAGTTTAGGGCAGGTTGGCGCTGGTGTGTTGGCCTATCGAGGCCGAGACCAGGGATCGACCACAACGATTGTTGACGGCAATCAGGTGAAGGAAGATAAACCTGATAGCGGAGATAACGGTGCTGCTTTAGGTGGAATTATTGGTAGTGTTTCTGGTGCATTATTTGGTTACCTGAGTAGTGACAAATCCTGGGCTGCACTGGTAAAGGCGCTAGCCACAGATACTGATTCAAATGTATTGTCAACGCCCAGTTTAACGACGCTGGATAATGAAGAAGCTTCCATCAGTATTGGTCAGGAAATCCCTATTATTACCGGTTCGACTTTAGGTGATAATAATTCAAACCCTTTTCAACAAATTCAGCGGAAAGATGTTGGAATTAGCTTAAAAATTACTCCTCAAATCAATGAAGGAGATGCGGTAAGGCTAAACATTGAGCAAGAAGTTTCCAGTATTGCAGGCGCTACTGGCGCAGATATAGTGACTAACAAGCGACAAATTAAAACCGCTGTATTGGTTGGTAATGGTCAGACGATTGTATTAGGTGGTTTGATTGATGATGATATTCAGGAAAGTACTCAGAAAGTGCCTTTGTTGGGAGACCTTCCGATAATTGGTTCCTTGTTTTCTTCTAAAAAAACAACCAAAAGTAAAAAGAAGTTAATGGTATTTATAAGGCCTGTCATTATCGATAGTGCGAATGGTCTTAATCGTATTACTTCCAGGAAATATAACTATATTCGCGCAGAGCAGTTATCCAGACAACAACGTGGTATTAATTTAATGCCAGCAACCGATTCTGCAGTATTACCTGAATGGAGTTCACAATTAAGTTTGCCACCTTCTTTTGAAAAGACATTGAAAGACTTTGATATTAAAGTTGATAGCAATAAAGAATCTGCTAAACAGGGTTCAAATGATGTACCTGTACTAAAGGCAGGTCTGGCTTCGAGTAGTGTTCGAGAGGTACAAAACGAACAAGAGTCAGATGATCAGGATGATGATGATGATGAATAAGGATAAAATATGTCTGTAAGTGATTTTGTTCAAGGTAGTGATCCTGGTAAATCATCGGTGACTTCAGAACTTGCTGAAAAAAAAGATTTTCAGTCGGATTTTGCTGGTGAAGAAGAGAGTGCTTACGAAGCGAAAGTTATGGGTAAATTGCCCTTCACTTTTGCAAAGCGTCATGGTGTTGTATTTAAATTACCAGAGGAAGACATCAGTGTTAGTGCAACGCCAGCTTCTAATGTTGTAGAAGCTGTTATTAAAAAAGATACGCCGATTTCTGCGCTATCTGAAGCCAGGCGCTTTGCTGGAAAAAGTGTTCAGTTTTCTGAGGTAACCGAGGAAGAATTTGAAGCGGTATTGAGTCAGGTATATCAGGATAATTCTGGTGAAGCGATGGCGGCCATGGAAGATATTGGTGATGATATGGATCTCTTCAAGCTGGCTGAAGAAATGCCAGAAACGGAAGATCTGCTTGAAGCCGATGATGATGCTCCCATTATCAAATTGATTAATGCTTTGCTCACAGAGGCCATCAAGGTCAATGCATCTGATATTCATGTCGAAACTTTTGAGAATGACCTGAAAGTTCGTTTTCGTGTTGATGGTGTTTTGCGTGAGGTTTTAAGTCCAGGCAAAAAGCTTGCGCCACTGTTGGTATCTCGAATTAAAGTTATGGCCAAACTTGATATTGCCGAGAAACGAGTTCCTCAGGATGGGCGTATTGCATTAAAAATTGCTAATCGAGGTGTTGATGTTCGTGTATCGACTATTCCTTCCAGTCATGGTGAAAGAGTGGTACTGCGATTACTCGATAAACAGGCCGGCAGACTTGATTTTTCTCACCTTGGAATGCCTGATAGATTGATGCAGAGCATGAGTGATATTCTGCATAAACCGCATGGTATTATTTTGGTTACTGGCCCCACCGGTTCAGGTAAAACGACTACCTTATATGCCGGATTGACATTACTTAATAATACTTCACGAAATATTTTAACGGTTGAAGATCCGGTCGAGTATTTACTTGATGGCATTGGTCAGACCCAGGTTAACTCTAAAGTTGATATGACATTTGCGCGAGGATTGCGCGCGATATTGCGTCAGGATCCGGATGTTGTCATGGTTGGGGAAATTCGAGATCTTGAAACGGCACAAATAGCGGTGCAGGCCAGTTTAACCGGTCACCTTGTGTTATCAACATTACATACCAATACTGCTTCTGGCTCTGTAACGAGACTGGAAGATATGGGAATTGAGCCTTTTCTGTTGTCTTCGAGTTTATTAGGCGTTCTGGCCCAACGTCTGGTGAGAACACTGTGTTCTAATTGTAAAACAGAAGCCCAGGCTAACGAAAAAGAATGTGATCTGATGGGGTTTGATAAAACGCATCCTCCACTTATTTATCATGCGAATGGTTGCGTTGAATGTAATAATTCTGGCTATAAAGGACGGCAGGGAATTTATGAGTTGTTATTGGTTGATGAAGAAGTTCGTAATATGGTACATAACAGTGCCAGTGAGCTGGATATTGAACGTTACGCTCGTAAAACCGGTTTTAGTATTCGAGAAGATGGAAAAAATAGAATTATTGAAGGTATTACTACTGTAGAAGAAGTTTTACGTGTCACTCGGGAAGATTAACTGATGATTAATTCGGGTGGAGAAGAGTAATGGCTGCTTTTGAATATGTTGCGCTGGATCCTGCCGGTAAGCAAAAAAAGGGAATACTGGAAGGAGATACGCCTCGACAAATCAGACAATTGTTGCGTGAAAAAAAATTAATTCCTCTGGAAGTTGAAAGTGTTACCAGTAATAAAAAGACTCAGGCAAACAGTGCTGAATCTGGTTTTTTTAGAACAAAAATTAGTGCCTCTGATCTTGCACTGATAACACGTCAGATAGCAACATTAGTCAGAGCGGCAATACCTGTTGAAGAAACGATTAAAGCCGTTGCCGAACAATGTGAAAAAGCAAAGCAGAAAAGTATGCTTATGGGCATTCGTTCAAGAATTGTTGAGGGACATTCACTGGCTGATGCGTTAAGTGAATACCCTGGTGTGTTTTCAGAGTTATTTCGTTCTATGGTAGCGGCCGGTGAAAAATCTGGGCATCTGGACCTCGTGCTTGAGCGTCTTGCCGATTACACCGAGTCTCGTCAGGAAATTCAGTCAAAAATTTCTGGTGCGTTGGTTTATCCAATTATTTTAACCGTTGTCAGTGTTGGTATTGTTTCATTTTTACTGGGATATGTTGTTCCTGAAATTACCAGTAGCTTTACTCAGTCAGGTCAGGAGTTACCCTGGATCACTCAGGCATTGTTAACAATGAGTGATTTTGTGAAAGCCTGGGGAGTCTGGGTTTTCTTTGGCAGTATTGCTGCTGTGATTGGGTTCAAGCGATTGCTTAGAAAACCTGAATTACGTTTAAAATGGGACCGTTGGAAGCTTGGTTCGTGGATTCTGGGTAAAATAATTAAAGGTATGAATGCTGCTCGTTTTGCTCGTACCCTGGCTATTTTGAATCAAAGTAGTGTGCCATTGCTGGAAGGAATGCAGATTGCTGGTGATGTAATGAGTAACACGGAATTAAAGCGTGCAGTGAAAGAAGCTGCAGTGAGAGTCAGAGAAGGCGCGGGTCTTAAAATTTCATTACAGCAGTGTGGATATTTTCCGCCAATGATGTTGCATATGATTGCCAGTGGTGAAAATTCAGGTGAACTTGAGCAGATGTTAGACAGGGCTGCGGACAATCAGGAAAAGCAATTTGATAATTTGATGAGTGTCATGATGGACCTGATTGGTCCGGTGATGATTCTGGTCATGGGATCATTTGTTTTTACCATTGTGCTGGCGATTATGTTGCCTGTGTTTAAGTTAAGTGAAACATTGGCCTAGTGAATTTTTGATGCAATCTGTTGAATCATTACGGGTTGAACTACTTTATTAATAACATAAATTATAACACTTGAAGTGTTTTTGAGGAAAAGAGAAATGAAAAAACAAGCTGGGTTTTCTTTATTAGAAATACTGGTTGCTATGGCGATTATGGCTATTCTGGGCGGTATCATGGTGGGGCAGTTTATGGGGGCTACAGAAAAAGCTAACTTTGAAAGATTAAAAGCTGATATAGCAGCGATTGAGTCCGCTCTCATTCGTTATCATTCAGATAATTTCCTGTTACCAACAACAGAACAGGGATTAGAATCACTGGTTAGCAAACCAAATAATTCACCAGTACCTAAAAACTATCCGAATCGCGGGTATATGCCTAAAATTTCTGAAGATCCATGGGGCAATTCTTATCAATACGTTTATCCGGGTGAATTTGCTGAATATGATATTTATTCGTTAGGTGCTGACGGTGAAGAAGGCGGTGAAGGTTTAGCTACTGATATTGGTAACTGGAATATTGATGAAGCGCTTAAAGCATTGAAAAGTCAGGACTAGCAGAGCTTTTTTATGACTGCACCGTATCAAAATTCAATGAGCGCTATAACTGAAAAAGGATTCAGCCTGATTGAAATTCTCATCGCAATGGCAATAATTGCCGTCATGGTGGGAGTAGCGGTGCCCTATATTGGTCAGTCTAACGATAAATATGCTAAAGAAGAAATCAATCGTCTTTTAGCCGCCGTTGAAATGGTTCGAGATATGGCTGTTATTCAAAATAAAGAATATGGCTTAACGATTGATAAAGAGGGTTATTCATTTTTAGTCCTTAATGAAGAGGATGAAAACAAACCGCCTCGTTGGGAAGTGATTGCGGAGCATAAAGCCCTGTCACAACATGAATTCCCAGAAGAAGTTGAAGTGAATGTCGCTATTGATGGGGAAAATGTATTTAAAGCGAAAGAAAAAGAAATTGAAATTTTTGAAGATGATGTTGATATTTTTGAGGATGAAGAAGAAGAGCCGAAAGTCGACCCGCCTCAAATTTATTTTTTATCAACCGGTGAGCAAAATCAGTTTACGCTGGCTGTTTCTTCTAATGACCAATATCAGTCGGATAAAGATGAACCTGTCTTTTATAGAATTCAGGGCAGTATAGCGGGGACTCTGGTTTATCAGGGGCCCTTACCGGGTAACTTATTTCAGGATATCGAACGAGATTATTCTGATTATCTGGAAAGTGATTAACTGACATGATGTCTTTGCAATCACAGCGTTTTGTAAAACGACCAGCCAGAGGATTTACTTTGCTGGAAGTTTTAATTGCCATGGTCATTTTTGGAACTACTGTTGCATTTTTGCTACGAAATATTAATGGTCAGCAAAGAGCGCATTCTGATGTTGCTATTAGAACAACAGCACATTGGGTAGCCATGTATAAAATGGCTGAAACGCGAATGGATGGTAAGTGGCCAAGTATCGGAGTAACGCGTGGTGATATGGAAATGCGGGACCATAAGTGGTTCTGGTTACAAACGGTCAGTAAAACGTCTGAAAAAAAACTAAGGCAGATAACAATTGAAGTGAGACTTGAAGAGTCGGATGAATTACCTGCTACTCGTTTTGAAGGTTTTATTGCGAGTAAAGATAAATGAAACCGTTAAAACGATTTCATAACGGTTTTACACTGATTGAGGTGTTGGTAGCAATGGCCATTATGGCCCTGATTGGTGCTGGTGCAATGTCGATTTTGAATTCTGCGACTCGTACCAGTGATAAAATCCGAATTGATGGTAGTCGTTTAAATGAAGTGCAGCGGGCTTTTCTATTTATTTCTAACGATATGCAACAGTTATCTGTGCGTCAGGTAAGAGATGAATATGGCGAAAAAGTACCGAGTATGAAAAGTGATTTGCAATCATCAGCTCCCTTTATTCGATTGACCAGGCTTGGAAGAAGAAACCCTGCACAACTTAACCGTTCTAACCTGGAACATCTGGTTTACACTCTTGAAGATAAAGTACTGCTTAGAACCAGTTATACTTTTGCTGATGGAATGGCTGAGAATATGGGGCTAAAACGCCCTGTTTTAAAAGATGTTGAAAGCATGAAAATATCATTCTTCGATGGTGAATCGTGGCATGACTACTGGCCTTTATCCGATGATGGATCGGAAGGCGGTCCTCAACTGTTACCGGTTGCGGTAAAAATGAGTCTGGAGTTAACAGACTACGGAATTATTGAACGATTGTATGCTATTTCAGATAAGGTTTCGGAGAAGAAAACTTAAATGAAGGCGTTAACAGTCAATCGAATGAAATTACCTGCCAGACAGTCGGGAACAATATTAATTACAGTTGTGCTAATTTCTGCATTTGTTGTTGTTCTGGTATTGGAGTCGATAAAAACAGTCAGGTATCAAAAGCAGTTGAGTACTAACCTGATTAACCGTGATCAGGCCTACTCTTATTTAATGGGAATGGAAGAACTGGCAAAAATATGGTTGAAAAAGGCCTTTGAAGAAAGCAAAGAAAAAGTTGTTCACTTAAAGCAACCCTGGGCTCAGGATAATATTACTTTTCCTATTGATGGTGGTGGAATGACCGCCTCAATAAGAGATATGCAAAGTTGTTTTAATTTAAATTCGATAGCGCTACCTGCTGCCAAAGGAGGAGCGAAGCCAGAATCTGATAATCCGGGTCGTAGAGAGCCTCCCGGTGGGAAAGAACCAGAAAAAGAGGGAAATAACCGCTCGCCATTAATGCCAGGTAAAGACACCCCCGGACAAAAGGTGTTGGTTGAATTGATTGCACAAGTGAATAAAGATTCAGAAGTTCGTCCTGAAGCGCTGGCTATGGCCGTTAAGGACTGGATTGATGAAGATATTGACTCTGATGGTGTTGATGGCGCAGAAGATGATTATTATCAGTCTCTGGACGTCCCCTATCGCACAGCCAATAACCAGATTGCGCATGTGAGTGAACTAAGAGTGATTAAAGGGTTTAATGCCAAAATATATCAACTCTTACTTCCCAATATCTGTGTTTTGCCAGACAAAAATGTTAATCAGATTAATGTTAATACGATCAAACAAGGGGCCGAAGTGATTGTTTATTCGGTGTTGGGATCAAAAAAAATTACGCTGTCTGATGTAAAAAGTGCCATTGCCAATAGAGGTGATAAGGGGTTTGAAAGTGTTGAACAATTTACTGAAGAGTTTGGTGATAAACAGGCTGGTATGGATAAAACTATGTTAACCGTGAAAAGTGAATACTTTCAGATGCAGGCTAAAGCGGAAATTGGAACAACCAGGGTGGCAATGAAAACCCTGTTTAAAAAAGATGACAAAAATAACTTTAAAGTAATATCACGATATTTTGGTAAAGAATAATGAGTAAACTGACTGTTTTCTGGGGCGATAAATCGAGTAATAAGTTTTACTGGCAAGTAGAGCAACACTTATCAGCCCATTCTTCCATGGCTTTACCTGAACTGGAAAGTCATGAAATTCTCAAAGCTGATCTGGCTTGCATTGCAGATATGGCTGCAAAGCGAAAAGTAGAGTTGGTTCTATCCTGCCGGGATATTCATTCTAACCAGGTGGATTTGCCTGGCAAAGCTCAACGCCATATGCGCAAAGCAGTGCCTTACATTATTGAAGAGCAAGTTTCTGAACCTGTCGATCAATTATTTTTTGCCCTTGGAGAGCGTTCGGCTGACGGAAAGATTCCGGTTAGAGCCGTTAATCAAGGTTATCTACAGTCAATTCTGGATAGCTTTGAATCCGCTGAAGTAAAAGTTGATTGTGTCAGAGTTGATCTGGATATGGTTGAGTCTCGTGATGATGAATATCAGATTGTGTTATTTGATAATCAGGTACTAGCGGTTGATGATAAAGGTAATCGCTGGAGCTGCCATGTAGACGATTTTGGTTGGCTGGTTCAAAAACAGATTGAAGAGAATAGTGAGGAAGATGACCTGCCTGTTGCGATACCTATGACTGTTTTAAGCGAAAATGATGAGCTGCGTTATCAATTTGAAAGTCAATTGCCTGCCGGTCGTTTTGCGCCAGACTATCAGCTGGTCGACTCGATAATGGCTTCTTTATTTGCTTCAAATGAAACTATCTTTACTTTATTGCAGGGTGAATTTGAGCTAAAGGTTGAAAACTCACCATTAAAAAGTATGCTCCAGAAATTGGGAACGTTAGCGGCAATTTTGCTGGTTGCTAATCTGGTTTATATGGGCTCACAAACTATCACATTAAAATCGCAATTTAGTCAGTTAACTAAAGAGCGAGCAGCATTGTGGAAGCAGGCATTTCCGGGAAGAAAAATGCCCTCTAGCCCTGACAGAACCTTAAGAAGCTTTCTCAAAACAGCTGGCGGAGGAAATGGAGACAGTTCTTTTCTGACAATGTTAGATTCTATTAGTGGAAAATTCAAAGATCTAAAACAATTGTACCCAACTAATATTAGTTATAATGCTAAACGAAATGAGCTTAGAGTTGATCTGATTGCGAGAGATTTACCCGTTTTAAATCAATATCGAGATGACTTAAAGAAGTCAGGTTTTCAGGTTGATATGTCTTCAGCTAATCAACGTGGCGATGGATACTCCAGTCGTTTAATAGTGAGGAAATAGTCATGCAACAACTCAAAACCTGGTATGCTGGGCTGGAAGAAAATGAACAAAAAATGGTTGTCGTTGCCGCTGTTGTGATGGCTCTTCTGATTTTAGTTTTTGCAGTGATTAAGCCACTTAATAACTCAGTGTCGACTTACCAGCAAAAAGTAAAAGGCCGTCAGAGTTCGGTAAATAACTGGAAAGCAGCTTTACCGGTTATCATTGCTAATCGAGGTCAGACTTCGAATGCCAGTAATAATCGAGGACTAAGTTATGTGATTACTTCGACGACAAGAGCATTTAACCTGAGGGTTTCAAGAGTTCAGGAGAAAGGAGCGGATGAAATTCAAGTCTGGTTTGATAACGTTGCATTTAATGATTTTATCGGTTGGGTAGCAGATATACAGAATCGGTATCAGGTGAAAATTGCCTCGGTTAATGTCCGAAGTAAAGATAGAGATGGTTTAAGTAGTATTGATATTAAAGTTCAACGCTGACAGGTTGGTTTGTTTTAATCATGAAGAAAAAAATTATTGTATTAACTGGGTTGTTTTTTTTGCTTGTTGTTATTTTGACTCCAGCGAAATTAATTGAAAATTTTATGCCTGCACAAAGAGGAGTGATTGCAAGCGGCTTTAGTGGGACCGTATGGTCTGGCAAAATCGATCAGCTATCAGCGCAAAAAATGTCGTTAAAAAAAGTTGAATTTTCTGTTAATCCATTAGCGATGCTTACCGGTGGACTTTCAGTGACGCTGGATATTCCTGAAGGTGACTTGATTGGTGACCTTTCATTAAAAGTCTCAGGTATGGATAAGCCTGATTTGCTGATAAAAGATGCCAACTTGAAGCTGGCTGCTAAAAAGATTGAAGACTATATTCCTTTTAAGGGCATTATACTTAATGGGGAGATTGTTAGTAAAAATTTGCTGGTTGATATTGAAAGTCAGAAACCTAAAGCATTGTCAGGAGATGTGAGCTGGAAAAAATCATCTATCGGTTATGCTGGTCAACAATGGGATTTGGGGATTTTTTCAGCTCGTTTTACAACGGATGACAAAACAGGTGTTATTTCAGGGAAGTTTCTTAAAACAAAAAATAAGCTGGGCCTTGAAGGAAAAGTCTCTGTTACTCCGGACGGCATGTTAGAGTTTATCGGCCACATAGCTACGGATATTGATCAAAATATTTATAGTACGCTGGCGCTGTTTAATAATGGCAAGCCTGCAGGCGGTAAGCTACCGATTAAATTTAAACAAAAAGTATTTTAGTCTGATTGTTGTTTTTTTAATTAGGCGATAACATAAAAGCTTTGTGCCTGAGAATTGAGGGCGTCTTAAGCTGAACGAGTTCAGGTGTTAAATTGAGTCAGGAAAAGAATAAATATTTTTCATGGGATGCCGTTGATACCGTTCTACTGGACATGGATGGTACTATTCTTGACCTTGAATTTGATAATTATTTCTGGCGGAAATATTTGCCACGCATTTATGCTGATAAAAATGAATTAACTCTGCAACAAAGTAAAACATTTCTGGCAAATAGTTACTCCAGAATAGAGGGAAAACTTAACTGGTATTGTCTGGATTTCTGGAGCGAACAACTAAAGCTTGATATTGCTCAGTTAAAATATGATATCCGTGAACGAGTGGCTTTCAGGCCCGGTGCAATCGAGTTTCTTAAATTTTTACAGCAACAGAATAAACAGGTTTTGCTGGTAACTAATGCTCACAGAAAGAGTCTGGAAATCAAATTGTTATCCGTAAAATTTCATCAGTATTTTGATGAATTAACCAGCTCGCATGATTTTGGTTATCCAAAAGAAGAGCAAATGTATTGGAAAAAGCTTCATAAAGCGTATAACTTTGAGTTAGATAAAACACTTTTTATTGATGATAGTGTTAAAATACTGACAGCAGCAGAAACATTTGGCATTAAATATCTTTATGGTATTTCCCAACCTGATCTCAGCCAGAATGAGATTGATTGCAGCCCTTTTGATGCAATTAAAGATTTTTCTCGATTTATCAGTGCAACATAGCCTGAGATTTTATTATTGATATTATCGATTAACTGAAAATTTTCAATCAGATTTTTATTGAAGAGAACTCAATTCAGATGAACACAAAACCAGAAATTTTATCACGAAAGTCCGTCGCACAAACCAGAATATTTAATGTAGAAGAGCTCTCGCTTAAGTTCTCTAATGGTGAGCTGCGTATTTATGAGAGAATGGTCGCAGCTGGTTCTGGGGCGGTAATGATTGCTGCTGTAAATGAAAAGCAGGAGCTTTTGTTAATCAGAGAATATTGCGCAGGTACCGATGATTATCAGCTTGCGTTTCCCAAAGGCCTGGTTGAAAAGGGTGAAACAGCAATTGATGCAGCAAACAGGGAATTAAAAGAGGAAACAGGCGTTGGCGCCAGACAACTTGAAATACTTAAGCAGATGACTCTTGCTCCGGGTTATTTTTCACATAAAATGACATTGGTTCTGGCACTTAATCTATATCCGGAAAAGCTGGAAGGCGATGAACCAGAGCCAATTCAGGTTGTACCCTGGCCGTTGACTGAAATTGACCAGTTATTACAAAGACAAGATTTTACTGAAGCTCGTTCTATTGCGGCTGTCATTTTTGTTGAACGTTATCTGGCGCAAATATCTCCAGGGAGTCTGGGTATTAATACTTAAATTATTCTCTACGGGTAATTTTAAGAAAACTGGTTTTAACAGAATTCAATTAACAGAATTCAATTAACAGAATTCAATTAACTGATTGATAATAGAGAGAAAAGATCTGATATGTCCTTAAAGCAAACACAATTGCCTCCATTAAAGGAAGTACTTGAGCGTGTAATTCAGGTTTCCAGGGTGGCAGGCGAGGCCATTCTGGAGATTTATCAGCAGGAAGATTTTGGTGTAAAGATTAAGAGCGATGATTCGCCCCTGACTAAAGCCGATCTTGCAGCAAATCAGATTATTCTAGATGATTTACAGAAATTTTTTCCTGATATTCCCTGTCTGTCCGAAGAAAGTAAAGGCATTACTTACGAACAGCGAGCACAGTGGGATTGTTGTTTTATTATTGATCCGCTGGATGGCACTAAAGAATTCATTGCACGTAACGATGACTTTACCGTGAACATTGCGTTGGTGGTTAATGGCAAGGTACAGT
>JADGFG010000017.1:0-32874 GCA_016743995.1 Kangiellaceae bacterium
ATAAGATGGTGCTTCAAACCACCCGCAATGTGCAATAACGCCAGAACAATAATTGAATACGCCAACCACTTATGAATACCCCCTGCGACATCCTCCTGATTGTTAAAAATGAAAGGTAATGAAGGAATTTCAAACCATTGAAAAAAAAGTAATCCTCGATGATCAGAAGTAACAATAAGGTATCCACTAATCACTACAAAAATAATAAGTATATAAAGTATTAAATGAGTAATTTTACTCAGCATCGACTCCCACCTGGAATGCGTCGATAAGGATACGATTGCCCCTTCTTTTAAACGCCAGAATATTCTGAATAAAATAATGACCGCTAACAATATACCAACACTAGAATGTAGATGTGGTGCGTCCTGATACCAACTGCTGTAATAATCTAGCTCAACCATCCAGAACCCCAACGCAAATAACCCAAAAATTAGCACCGCCACCAACCAGTGTAATATTTTACTCACCGCACTATAACCTTTCTGGTAGCGACTTTGAGTGTTCCTGAAAATACGTCGCGATGTATCTCGAGTAATTTTTGTCATCATATCTACTCTACAGTAATCACTCCACCAATATCAGGGCTGGCAACGGTACTGACTAACGGTTAACTTGCTTAATGCCAGACTTTCTTAATACCCGACTTTCCTAATACCAGGTTTAGCACTTGTCATTTCGCCAATCAATTTATTTCGACAAATAGCGTGCAGCCAGAGCGACTAACGGTGCGCCCGTTGGCTTTCCATGCTGCCAGTTCCCCCCCTCGACACCACTACCGGCAATGTCAATATGGGTATAACACAAAGGCGTTTCTGATCTTGCGTGATGTTTGTCCAGCCCCGAAGATAACGCCAGAAATGCCATGGGGAACTGATGACCTCGCGCCACACTCACCGATGGGCCATTATTTGAAGAAAGTACATCGTCAGCCTGAGTATGGGGTTTAATCATATCCCAGTCTTCTCTTCGCGAACGTCCGGCTTCAATACAATCTCCCCAGGCTTCTCCTGCCGTTTCCAATTGCTGAGTCACTCGATTTTGTCGCGCTGCGCCATTATCAATCATAATGGTATAGGGGCCAACCGACAGAGCAGCATGACCTGTCAGAGTTGCAATGGTCATTAACTCTGGAGAGACTTCATTTTTTGCAATTTCTCGCCCCTGAGACAGCAGGTCAGCCATTACCAGACGACCCTCGGCATCAGTATTACCAATTCTGACTCGAACACCGGAATGCGCTTTAATAATTTCATCAGCGACAAAACAATCCGAACCAATGCTATTACGCACCACTCCCAGGTAAGCAACAACCTTTAGTCCTTTCGGTTTCAACTGCGCAACCGTTTTAACAAAGCCAGCCACCGCTGCTGCGCCTCCCTTATCGCGACTCATTCCAGCCATGTGACCGCCCACTTTTACATCTGCGCCACCGGTATCATAAGTCACCGCTTTTCCAACCAGAATAAGCGTTTTTTCAATGGGGCCATCTCCTTCATAAACCATTTTGACTACTCGAGGCTGATGTCGCTTAACCTGTTGAGAAGCCCTTGCTACTGCCGCTAATAAAGGAAATTGTTGCTCAATGGTTTCTCTGTCTTTTATTACGCTCACCTGTACACTGGTTCCCTGCATCGCCTGCTCACAATAATCTGCAAAATGTGGTGGTGAAAAACGTTCAGGCTCT
This sequence comes from Kangiellaceae bacterium, assembly GCA_016743995.1. GTDB lineage: Bacteria > Pseudomonadota > Gammaproteobacteria > Enterobacterales > Kangiellaceae > Aliikangiella. The sequence goes on from JADGFG010000017.1 coordinate 1,688, forward strand.
GTACCAGCGAGATCTCTTGCGAGCCGCCGTCCACTTTCTACAGCCATCAGGTAAGGAATATCGATAGTTTCAGTTGTAAAAAGCGTTATCGACCTGACGGGCTCAACCACATTTTCCTGTAGCGATTCTCTGGCTTCAAGTGGTTGCCACAACCTCTGACAGGCACTCAGATAACACACTTCTATCGCCCGCAGAAACTCATCTCCTAAAGGGATACCGTCAACAATAATTAGTGGATTCACACTACCGGTATTTTTTGCCAGCGCGATAGCCTTTGCCGCTGCATCACCAAAATTACGAACATCGTCATAATCTCGGTCAACGAGCCCCGTGGGCGAATGAATGAAACGTCCACCGGCCAATAACGGAGAATGAATCATAACCACTTCATTACCCAGTCGATTATCAATCTCTCGAGTTTCAGCCAACAATTGCGTAATCGCGGGATCAATATCACTACTCACCTGGCTGCTCACCAGAATGACACAGTCATTAATTTTATTTTTTACTAGCAGACTTTCACTGTCATGAGTTTGTTTTAGCTGAGGAAATGCCATCGTAACCCCTTATTTTTTATTAAAGATTAAACGATTCAACTGGCTTCCATTCCAATTGCATATTTGCTTTATTATTTAAGCATGAACTTTGCGTTTAAGTATATACCCAAACCTCTTGAAGATGCAGGATTCAGGGACAAGCCAGGTTAATGAGAATGACGCGGCATTTTACTGGCGATATTTCGATATTTGACCATTTCATCAAACACTGCGCCTTCATCCAGGTCAGACACATTCTGACGATAGATTTCCTGCCACCAGGTCTGGTTCGGCCTGATATCAAGCTTTAACTTTTCTCGCCTGGCATTCAATTCCTGCTCACCAAGTAAAACATCTACCGTATTGCAATTGAGATCAACTCGAATACGGTCACCATTTTTTAACAACGCCAACCCACCACCATTTGCCGCCTCTGGTGAAGCATTTAAAATTGATGGCGCACTGGAAGTACCACTCTGACGTCCATCTCCCAATGTTGGTAACGCATCAATACCTTGCTTCAACAAATAGTCGGGTGGCTGCATATTAACCACTTCTGCCGAACCAGGATAACCTTTAGGGCCGGTACCTCGCATCACCAATATCGAATTTTCATCAATATTAAGCTCAGGACTTTCAATGTCCTGATGATAGTGTTCAGGTCCCTCAAATACAACGGCATTGGCAATAAACACATTGGGAGTATTATCATCAGAAAGATAACGGGTTTTAAAAGCTTCATCGATAGCAGAAACTTTCATAACCGCTGAGTCAAACAGATTACCTGTCATTACCATCAAACCTGCTGCCTCACTAACAGGCGAAGCAACTGTTTTAATCACTCGAGAATCAAACACTTCTGCGCTCGCACAATTTTCAGCAATCGTTTTACCCGTAACCGTCAACGCTTCAGGTTCAATCAGTTGATGAGCCATTAACTCTTTGAGTACTGCCGGAACGCCACCTGCTCGGTGAAACTCCTCAGCAAGATACTCACCAACGGGCTGGCAATTAACAATATGTGGAATTGCCTGGCCATGGGTTTGCCAATCCTGAATTTCCAGACTAACGCCCGCATGTCTGGCCAGTGCATTAATATGGACTGGTGCGTTGGTCGAACCGCCAATGGCAGAACAGGTAACTATCGCATTTTTAAATGCCTGTTGGGTTAAAATTTTATCTGGTGTGAGATCTTCCCAAACCATATCAACCACTCTTTTTCCTGATAAATAAGCCATCTGTGCCCTTTCTCGATAAGGGGCTGGTATTGACGCACAACCTGGCAACATCATCCCCAACGCTTCTGCCAGAGAGTTCATTGTTAATGCAGTTCCCATCGTATTACAGTGACCCGCAGAAGGCGCTGAACTTGCGGCCATCTGCATAAACTCTTCATAATTAATCTCGCCGCGAGACAGCGCTTTTCGTGCCGCCCAGATAATGGTGCCCGATCCGGCACACTGGCCTTTATAATCACCATTAAGCATAGGCCCACCAGAAAACGCAATGGCAGGTAAATTAACACTGGCAGCAGCCATTAATAAAGCCGGGGTAGTCTTGTCGCAACCGGTGGTTAATACAACCCCATCAATGGGATATCCATGTAGTATTTCAATCAGTGATAAACACTGTAAGTTTCTATCAAGTGCAGCGGTTGGTCTGCGCCCGGTTTCCTGAATGGGGTGAACCGGAAATTCTAACGGAATACCACCAGCATCTCTAATACCATCCTTAATCCGTTTTGCAAACTCAAGATGACAACGGTTACAAGGCACCAGGTCTGAACCGGTTTGCGCAATACCAATAATCGGACGGTCTGATTGAAGCTCATCGATAGTTAATCCAAAGTTCAAATAACGCTCCAGATAAAGCGCTGTCATCCCGGGATCTAATGGATTATTAAACCACTCTCGACTTCTTAACTGACTGGGATCTTTACTCATAGTGATATTACCTTAATATTATCTGGTCAGATTACCTGGCCAACTTTACAACTTCAACAATTTCCAGGGCACTACTCCTGACTTGTTCTATGCTTTTATCTGGTGTAAACAACGACGAACCGATACCGAACCCCGAAACCCCAGCCTGAATATACTGCGGCATATTATCTTTGGTGATCCCGCCCACAGCGACACATAAAGTATCTCTGGGTAAAACGACCTTCATTGCTTTAATGGCGGCAGGCGGTATATTTTCAGCTGGAAAAAACTTAAGCATATCGGCACCTGCTTTTAATGCCGAAAAAGCCTCTGTAGGTGTTGCGCAACCTGGAACCGAAATCATGGATTGCTTTACCGTCTGTTTCACAACATCCTGGTCAAAATTTGGAGAAAAAATCAACTGCCCTCCAGCTCGTTTAACTGCATCAACTTGCTCTACCGTTAAAACAGTACCCGCACCAATAATCACCTGTGAACCAAAAGCCTCACTCATTCTGGCAATCGACTCTAGCGCCTCATCAGACATTAATGGTACTTCTATAATCGTAAATCCTGTAGCAATCAGCGTTTCCGTAACTTCAATACACTGTTCAGGTCTGATACCTCTTAAAATGGCAATCAGCGGACATTTTTTCAAACTTGATTTTAGTAATTTTTTCATTTCAGATAATCAGATAAAATTTGTTTTTGCAATTTCAAAAGAACCCTGAATAAAAACTTCATCAGGGTCGGTTTGTACGGCTTTCATTCCATAAACTTCACTGGCTTTACTATAAAGCTGTTGTAGCTCAGGAGAGCCCACTAATATAAACTCAGAATATTCCGGGTACAATTGCTTTGCCCCGTGAAATTCATTGCCAATAATCATTCCTGACAAAAATGAATTCACATCTTTTTCATCCAGTGCATTGAGCAAAACGCCAGAACGAGCTTTAAAGACCTGATGTAACAATCCACCTTTTTCCTGACTGAAGGCAACACCCCGTAAAAATACAGAGTCATTCATTTTTTCAGTGGTAGCTTCATCCTCCAAAGCAGTACGGGTCAGCGAACTATGCTGCCTCAACGTCGCATAGAGTTCTCCAGTAAAAAAAGTCGAAAAGCCAGTCAGACTACCCCGGTTAACCTCTGCCCACTTACTATGAGTACCAGGCAAGCAAACCAATCCTGTTAATTTATTCAGCAACTTCAATGCGCCAAAAATCTGAATTTCTTCACCACGCATCACATCGCTGGAAAAATCAGTTTCACCACAACAGACTCCTGGAATAATATTCAACTGATGAGTTAATGCTATTTTCTCAGAGTCAGCTAACTCTATCGAAATCAGCCTGTCAGATAATTGCCCGGCAGTGACCGGACAACTGAGGTAAGGCGTTTCCTGCCAGCCATTTCGACTGCCAACCATACCAGACATTAATACAGGCAACCCGGGGTACCTGCCAAGCCATAGCTGACAGACTTCCGCTAAATAACCAGCAAAATCATTTTTAGCAAACTGAAAAATCCCCTGGCTGGTTTTAATTTCATCCAGCTTTTCTCCCTCATCACTGATTAAAAAAGCACGAAAACAGGAAGAGCCCCAATCAACACTGATAAACGGCATTATACACGCCCTCCATCAACAATCAGATTTTGCCCGGTAATCATCTTTGATGCCTCTGATGCAAGAAATAACGCCGTATTGGCAATATCCTGCTCAGAAACTGTCGACTTTAAACACTGCTGTGACAGACATTCATCAACCGCTTCTGGCGTTGCCCAAAGTTGCTTCTGACGTTGCGTCATTACCCAGCCAGGAATGAGCGTATTCACCCGAATAGCATATTCTCCCAACTCTCTTGCTAACGCTTTACTTAACCCTGTAATTCCGGCTTTTGCCGTAACGTACGCAGGATATCCAGATAACCCCAGCAAAGCAGAATTTGAACCGACATTAATAATACTCCCCTGCCCGCTCTGCTTCATTCCTTCTACCACCGCCTGCGCGGTAAAAAAATGAGGCCTCAGATTAACATTCATTGATGCATCCCACTGTGCTGCAGACAAACTATCTAATTGATGACGACTATCATTAGCCGCATTATTAATAAGTACTTCAATATCACCAGTTACCTCACCAATCTGAGCAATGGCACTTTTAATCTGAGTAACATCGGTTACATCACAGTGAACAAATAACGGTCTGATACCCGTAAGCTCTTCCACCTCAATACAAAGCGCATGTGATTCTTCATCATCGATAGAAATAAAACTGACTCGTGCTCCCTGTTGAGAGAAGTTCCTGACCATTGAAGCACCAATACCGGAGCCACCACCGGTAATCAATATTGTTTTGTTTTTTAGATCGTTATAATTTGATAAGGTCACAATTTTGTTCCGTTTACACTTCGGGTAAAAAAGTTACAACAAGTACTCGATGACTCAAACGTTCAAGACTTAACATTTGAGTCATTACAATTCTGTCAGCTGCTCATCAATAAGCTTTAACGCTTCCAGCAATATTTGACGAGAAGCCACGCGCGCTTCCTCTGCATTAGTAGATGCAATAGCCAGAAAGATATCATTATGGTCATTAAAGCTCGCGGCACTCACACCTTTAATTTTATTGGTATAACGAATACTGACTCTTAATGCGGTTTCAATAAAATCAACTAGCTGAATAAAAAATGGATTATTGCTGGCAATTAGCAGGCTCGAATGAAAGGCAATATCTGCATCGAGTACATCATCAAGCCCTTCTTCAGCTTTTTTCATTCGATACAGGGCATTCTCAATATTAAGCAGTCCTTGTCTGGTTACCTGATTCGCAGCCAGAGCGGCCGCTTCTGGCTCTATCGCAAGACGTAACTGTGTAAAATCTCTAAGCATGGTTAAACTGGGTGTACTATTTAAAATCCAGCCTAATACATCAGTATCAAACATATTCCAGTATTGTTGCTCCTGAATACTGATTCCTTTTCTCGGGCGAGAAACTAACAATCCTTTTGCCGACAGCATCTTAACTGCCTCCCGCGTTGCAGTTCGGCTAATCCCAAATTCCTGACAAATTTCGGCTTCCGAAGGCAGACTTTTCTCGGTAGTATATCGCCCCTGTACTATCGCACTGCCCAACTTGTTAACCAGTTGCTGAGTGAGATTATTGCTGACATTAGTTTTCATCATTTTCAGTACACTACCTTAATCCAATTACTTCTATTTAAATGTTTGTAAGCTTGCAAAAAGGCTCATCAACGCTGAGAGCGGTTACTTTGTAAATAAACAAATTGCCTGCCTGGGGCTGATTTGATAATTGCTCTGGAGTGAGCTCATCTCTGGCACTCGTTACAAAAAGCAAGTCACCTTTTTTACCGCCTAAAGCAACGCAGGTTGGCTGAGTCACCGGTAATTCAATAACCAGATTTTCCTCTCCATCCGGGGAATATCTGACAACTCGACTACCTCCCCATTGTGCATTCCATAAAAATCCTTCCTTATCGACAGTCGAACCATCAGGAAAATAATTTTCAGGTGTTTTTACAAAAAGTGTTTTATGACTTACCTCCGCCGTAGCCAGATTAAATCGATATCGATAAATTGAATGGCGCGGCGAATCTGCATGATATAAATATTGATTATCTGGACTCCAGCACAAACCATTAGAAATTAAAATATCTGTTAATCGTCGATGACACACAGCCTGATCATCAATGCAATAAAGCGAACCAGAGACGCCAGCCGGATTAAGCGAGCCGTTTTCAATCATGCTGCCAACCCAGAAACGTCCCATTGCATCTGTTTTGCCATCATTCAAACGATTACCAGAATAATCAGCTTCTGGTCGAACCAACCAGTCCAGATTTTGTGTTAACAAATTATAAATTGCAATACCACGATCAAATGCCACCAGCAGAGTCATTTCATCATCAGTGAAACCAAATGAACACACAGGATACGGCGTAATCCAGTAAGCTAACTCATGAACGGAAAGACAATACTTATATATCCTGTTCGACTTAATATCGGTCCACCAGATACTATCGCTTTCACGTCGATAAATAACCCCCTCTCCAAGAACATTACTCACAGCAATAGTGCTGATCAATTCTGCACTGCTCAATTCAGAATTAATGTGCTCATTTTTTTCTCGCTCCCGGGATTTCATCAACGAATTACCACCAGGTTGCATACAACGCAATTAAAATACAGGTAACAGCTAGCGCAGCAAATTTATAACTTGTTGTTGTAGAAAAATCTATATCGTCCAGGTGTACAGCTTTCGCTTCATTATTTTCCGGGTCAAAATGAGAAACCAGTAAAGCAAGAAAGGTACAGGCAAGAAAAACAATACCCACACGATCAATAAATGGAACCTCCGGAACGGCAAATTTTAATGCCAGAGAAATCAGGAACGAACCAATTGCAGAAGCCAATGCAGCTCTGGCTGTTGTTTTCTTCCAGAACATTCCTAACAAAAACAGGACCACTATTCCTGGTGTGAAAAATCCGGTAAACTCCTGTATGTACTGAAATGCCTGATCCAGATTTCCCAGCAAAGGTCTGGCACAAAGAGCAGCCAGTATCATCGCTCCAAAACTGACCAGGCGGCCGACAAATACCAGATCCTTTCCAGAATCAATTTTTTTGTAATGAGAATAAATATCCATCGTAAAAATTGTTGAAATACTATTTGCCATAGAACCCAGCGAAGAAACAATCGCCGCCACCAGCGCGGCAAAGACTAATCCCTTGATACCAACAGGCATCAAATTCATTAACTCAGGGTAAGCTTTGTCAGCAGGTTCTAAAGAAGGCATCAATACAAACGCTGCTATACCAGGAAGCACAACAATAACAGGCATCAATAATTTTAAAAATGAGGCAAACACAATTCCTTTTTGCGCCTCAGCAAGACTTTTTGCAGCGAGTGCTCTTTGAATAATATACTGATTAAAGCCCCAGTAAGATAAATTCATTATCCACATTCCACCAACAAGCACTGACAATCCCGGCAAGCTCATGTAGTGCTTGTTATCCTCGGATAAAATCATATCAAATTTCTCTGGCGCCTGATTAACCAATTGTTTAAAACCAGCTAACACTCCCTGACCATCAGCAACCATGTTCAATGAAACATAAGATAAAAACAATCCACCCGACACCAGAATAACGACCTGAATGATGTCAGTAAAAGCGATCGCCTTTAAACCACCGTATAAAGAATAGACCAGAGAAAAAACAGCAAGAAAAACCAATGCATAATTGAGATCTAATCCAGTGACCGTATTAATTGCCAGAGCACCCAACCATAAAATCGACGTTAAATTAACAAAAACATAAACGCCTAACCAGAAAATTGCCAGTGTCACTCTTACATTAAAATCATAACGCTGTTCGAGAAACTGAGGCATCGTAAATATCTTTCGCTTCAAAAAGATAGGTAAAAAATACTTACCAACAATAATTAAAGTAATTGCTGCCATCCATTCGTAAGAAGCGATTGCCAATCCGATAGCATACCCAGAGCCAGACATACCAATAATCTGCTCAGCAGAAATATTAGCTGCGATTAACGATGCACCAATTGCCCACCATGGAAGACTGTTACTTGCCATAAAGTAATCACTGGCATTTTTCTGATGACCCGCTTTTTCACGAGAAACCATAAAAGCAATAATGATTAAAATAAAAATGTAACTGGCAAAAATCGTTAAATCGAGAGATGATAGTTGTTGCATTCGGTTTCCCATCACAATTTTAATGTTAAAAAGTTGGTTAATATCCTTCAAGCTAAGTTCATCCAATGAATTCAGCATTCGTTTTATCGACATAACTTTGTCAACATATTGTAATCGGCGTAATAAATCAGTTGAAGTTATGTCATTAATTTGTATTATAAATAGCATAATACCTAACGAGAGCTAAAATATGAAGCTAATCCTCTTCGTTTTTTTCATTTCAGGCCTGATCTGGAATGGAGTAGTCCACGCAAAAACGCGCGAAGCATGGGAAGATCAAACGGTTTTCGCCATTAACAAAGAAGCTCCGCATAACACTTCTTTTCCCTTCAGTTCTGCCGCTGCAGCGCTTACATTCAGTAAAAAGCAGAGTAATAATTTTCTGGGTTTAAATGGTTTATGGAAGTTCGACTGGCAAAAATCACCTAATACAATACCTGCCAATTTTTATAAAAAGCAATTTAATGACTCAGAGTGGGTACATATTCCAGTACCGGCAAATTGGGAAGTCGAAGGTTTTGGTTACCCTATATATCTCGACGAACGATATCCGTTTACAACACAATGGCCAGATGTTCCCAGAGATTACAACCCTGTCGGCTCTTACCGGAAATATTTTGACTTACCTGAACAGTGGAAAAACAAACAGATATTTATCCATTTTGGTGCTGCAAAATCGTCCCTTGACCTCTGGGTAAATGGAAAAAAAGTCGGTTTTAGTCAGGGCTCTAAGACTCCGGCGGAGTTTAACATTAGCGAATATCTTAATTCCGGAAAAAATCTCATTGCACTGCAAATCAGACGATGGACTGATGCCAGTTATCTGGAAAGTCAGGACATGCTCAGAATATCTGGCATCGAAAGAGATGTATATCTGTACGCAACGCCCAGACAACATATCTTTGATTTCTTTGCCCGCCCTCAACTCAACAAAAAGTTCAATAAAGGAAAACTGGATCTCGAGATAACGTTAAAAAACTATGACAAACAAAGCACAAGTTCTACATTAAGTTTTAATCTACTTGATCCAGAAAACGGTATGAAAACAGTTGCCAGTGGAAAAACCAAAGCTACCCTACCATCGACAGATTCAAAAAAAATCAAATTAACCACGATAGTCCATCAGCCACACTTATGGAGCGCGGAAACGCCTCATCTTTATCGGTTGTTATTAACCTTAAAAGATCAACAGGGTAAAGTACTGGAAGTCGTCAGAAATGACATAGGTTTTCGTGATGTTCGCATTGCAGATGGCCAGCTAAAAGTTAATGGTAAAGCCATCACTATTCGCGGTGTTGACCGGCATGAAACTTCACCAGAAGGCGGCCATGTCATTACCAGAGAGTCAATGCTAAAAGATATTCAACTCATGAAACAACATAATATTAATGCGGTACGTAGCAGTCATTATCCGAACGACCCATACTGGTATGAGCTGACCGACAAATTTGGCCTTTATGTGATTGATGAAGCCAATATTGAATCCCACCCGTTAGCGATTAGCGAGAAAACCCAGTTGGGAAATGAAATGAGCTGGTTACCGGCTCACCTTGATCGAACTCAGAGAATGTTCGAAAGAGACAAAAACCATCCGTCCATTATTATCTGGTCACTAGGTAATGAAGCCGGTGAAGGTAAAATTTTTGAAGAAACCTATCGCTGGTTAAAAACAAGAGATCCTCACAGACCGGTTCAATATGAACCTGCCGGTAAAGAAGCTTATACCGATATATATTCTCCAATGTACCCCTCAATCGAAAAACTGGAAAACTACGCTAAAAGCAATCCGCAAAGACCAGCTATTATGATTGAGTATGCACATGCCATGGGGAATTCAGTAGGAAATCTCCAGGACTACTGGAATGTCATTGAGAAATACAGTGCACTACAAGGTGGTTTTATCTGGGACTGGGTTGATCAATCTCTGGCATATACCAATGAACAGGGCGTAAAATACTGGGCTTATGGAAAAGACTTTCATCCGACACTCCCCACCGATGGTAATTTCTTAAATAATGGGCTGGTTAACCCTGACCGAGAACCACACCCACACCTGTACGAGGTTAAAAAGGTTTATCAGCCAATACGTTTTCACTCCGTCAACTTAAAAAAGGGAAAATTTAAAATTGAAAATCGATTTGATTTTATCAATCTGAAACAATTTAAACTGCAGTGGCAGGTCGAAGAAAATGGTAAAGTTATTGCTGAAGGCATCAAGGCCATACCAGGTACATCGCCTGGAAAATTTACAACTTTTAAACTTGGTCTGCCAAAACTACCACAAAAAAGTAAAAATGAGTTCTTCATTACACTCAAAGCGATTGTTGACAGCCCGCAGCCATTATTAGCCTCAGGGCATGAAATTGCGATAGAGCAATTTAAGTTACCGGTCAGAATGATAAAGAAAAGTGAGATGGTTACTGGTTTACAACTAGTAAAAACTCGAAAAAATGATCAGTTAATATTTAGCAACAAAGATTCCTCCATTATATTTGATGAGAAAACCGGTTGGTTAAGCCACTACAACCACCTGAAGCACTCGCTCATACAACAACCATTAATGCCAAATTTCTGGCGAGCACCCACAGATAATGACCTCGGTAATAACATGCACAAATGGGCAAAAGACTGGCAGTTCGCCGGTAAAACGCTCAAGCTGATTAAATTATCGCATCAATCAGATACAAAGGGATTTATCGTTAATACTGAACATCAGTTCCAGACCATCAAAGGTCGTTATAAAACCACTTATCGAATCACTAATAATGGAAAGATAAAGGTTTTAAGCGAACTGGTTTTAGCAGAAAAAAATAAACTTTCAAATATTCCTCGCGTTGGAATGCAAGTCACCTTACCGGGAGAGTTTCATTTTTTCAGCTGGTTTGGACGCGGCCCTCACGAAAATTATCAGGATAGGAAAACGTCCGCGTTGTTCTCAAGATACAGTATGCCGGTGGATCAGCTTATTCATCATTATTCAAGACCTCAGGAAAATGCAAATAGAACTGACGTACGCTGGTTATCTCTGGTTAATCAGCAAGGTTATGGTTTAAAGGTTGTTGGAGACAAACCTTTATCTGTCAGTGCATGGCCTTACAAAATGAGTGATATTGATTTTCTACCAACTGATGGTGAAAGCTCGGCGTCAGGGCTGGTTCCGGTGACTCGGAAACATGGTGCGGAAATAGCAAAACGTGATCTGGTTACACTGAATATAGACGATAAACAAATGGGGGTTGGAGGAGATACATCCTGGGGAAGAATGGTTCATCCGGAATATACCATTCCTGCAAGATCGCAAAAATATGGTTTTACGCTGGTTCCTGTTATACCTTCGGCTAATCTCAAATAAGATTTGAGACTCTCTCAACTAAAGCGGTCATCAATGAACAGGAGTACTCATTCTGTTTGTTGATGGCAAACTATCTTAATCAATAAAAACGCTATGATTTCCGATTCTTTTTCATCAGTAAATGAAACTCACACATTAGCTGTAGGATTCCTTTCAATAATTTTCAATAAACGACAGGCAAAAAAAAGAGTGGTACAGATAGCTGCACCACCCAAAGCTCACATTCTTAAAAAGATTGCGTATTTATTTTATAATTATGGTCGTTAGAACGACGCTCTAAAGCCTAATGCATATCGAGGTCCGGTTTCGATAACATCCAGTATATGGTTATCAAAAGTACCACGTTTAATAGTCGTCTCGTTCGTTACATTCAAGCCTTCAAAAAATACGGTGAAGTTATCATTAATATCATAACTTCCGCTAATATCTAACTGATAGTAATCATCAACCCAGACAGGCTCTCCGCTATAATAGTTTTCAGTTGACTGAACAAACTTGTCACGGTTGTTATAAGCAACACGGAACTGATAACTTTCCTGCTCATAAAACACGATAAGGTTTTGTGAATCGCCCAGACCAACAAGTGGTAACGGCTTTCCAGAATTAATCGTAGAAGACTCACTATCCACAAAAGTCATATTTGCAATAAAACCTAAACCGTTAAACGGTTCTGGCAGACTATTGAAAACATGCTGAACCGCCAGTTCATAACCATCAATTTGAGCATCATCAGTATTTTTTGGACGAGTCATCGTATAATTATATTGACCACTAGGCACTGTCAGTACTTCGTTATACAAACCATCATCAATAAAGTTATCAATATCTTTAGTAAATCCGCCAACTGCTGCATAACTGCCTTCGTCATAATACCATTCCAGAATCAAATCAAAATTGGTTGATTCATAAGGTTTCAGTTGTGGGTTTCCACCACTGCCTTTTAAGTCATCAACTTTTCCACCGCCATAACTGGTTACCGGTGACATTTTCGACAAATCTGAACGAGTAATACTTTCAGAGTAGGCAAACCGCATCACTAACTCATCAGTAAACTCAATATTGGCGTTAATACTCGGCAAAACATCAGAGTAATCATAAGTCACTTCAACCGGAGAATAGGTATCCGAGGTTACCACTCTCACTTCATTGTTCGGTGCCGAGGTGATATTGGTTACATACTGCTGTTGTCCACTGGAAAGATTTTCAGTTTCTACATATCGAACACCAGCAGTAACAGACCATGGCATTAAGCCCAGCTCACCTTCCAGTTGAAAATCAACATAAAAAGACTGTGTTTGTTCATTGATTTCATAAGCACTGTTATCTCTATGCGCGGAATAACCATTATGTTGCGCCAACAGAGCTCGCGCTGCGGCTGGATCAGCCAACTGATTGATTGCCGTATCACTTAACAGATAACTAAATAACTCTTCTGAGTTAAAAGCGAGCCACTGTTGTGCAGGGTTGCCGTGGGCTGCAGACAGGAATCCATCAGCATCATAGGTAGAAAACAGGCTCTGAGGTAAGTTGACATGATTCGGTTTATTATTACCGTACAGAACAGCAATATCACTTTCAGTCGAATAAGAAGTTTTTCCCAATGTTCGATCAGAATACATGGTACCAAATCCTATTTTGGCCAGTACACCACTATCAAACTTAAACTCTCCATCCAGCTTAACTTCCAGAATTTCATCATTGATATCATCACCACCGCGAGCAGCCCACCCGGCATAAACACTATCCATATTGATACTGGTAGGAAAAGTCAACGCTGGCAGCAATTCACCGGCGGTGTTATCGAGGGTATATTCGTGCTGATAAGAGGCAACGGTATCAGTCACTTTACCGCCGTTCTCAGACTCTGCTTCTGAGTAGGCGATATCACCAAACAAGCTCAAGCTATCAGTCGCATCCCAGCTCACATTAAAACCATAAGCCTGAGTTTCTGTTGGCCGGTTTGATATTCGATTTAAAAAGTCAGTTTTACTATCTGCGCCTGCAGAAGTAAAACTGGTTACCGTTCTGTTGGCATCAATCGTAGCGTCGGTAATCGCGCCTGGTTCTATCCAGTGTGCAAGTACATTTTGTGTGTAATCAACTTCATACTTTGAATATAGTGCATCAACGGTCATAGTGACTTCTTCAACCGGCTGATACTGGAATGAAACAGTTCCACCGGTACGCTTACGCGATTCTTCATGAGCGATCTGGTCATAGTTACGTGGTGGTTTAACATTCTCTAGCGTACTACCGTTCGCTAAATTCAGAGTTTTACCCTGACGATAACCAGCAACCTCAGCATGATCATATTGACTTTCACGTTCACTATAGGCAATTGAAACCAGTGCACCCATTTTATTATCTGCGAAAGTATTGCTAAGCAATCCGGAAAATTGCGGTTTAGTACTACCGGTCATGTGATCATAAAACGCTTTTGCACTACCGACTGCTTTAAAACCATTAATATCAAGTGGTCGCAAAGTAGTTACATTGATTGTTGCACCAATAGCACCTTCCGTTAAATTGGCTTTTTGAGTCTTATGAACTTCCGCGCCACTGATTAACTCAGAAGCTAGCGTGTCAAAGCTAAATGCTCGGCCACCACTAATTGTCGCCATGGTGCGACCATTCACTAATACTGAATTAAATTCTGGTCCTAATCCTCTGACAGAAACCAGTTGTCCTTCACCACCATTTCGATCAATGGCAACACCAGTGATACGTTGCAATGACTCAGCAACATTTTGGTCGGGGAATTTACCAATATCTTCAGACGAGATAGCATCAACAATGTTATCTGCATCTCTTTTCATATCCATTGAGCGTATTAAACTACCACGGATACCTGTAATCACAATTCGAGCTTCTTCATCTTCGTTGATATTCTGTTGTTTTGTATCTGCTGCAACAACTGAATTAACGACGCCCAGGTTGAGTAAGATTAGTGAAGATAAATAACCTAACCTGAATTTGTTTACCATAATATGTAATCTCCAAGGGATATTTCATTTATTATTTGATTAAAATTTTACCTAAAATGACTTTTAGATGTAAGCGGCGCCATTTATACTATATATTATTAAAAAAACGCAGAAAAAATAATACAAATGCTTATACATGTGACGACGTTCATAATATTGTACAACAATAAAGTTATCGCGTAATCAATAACATAGGTTATAAAAACCCATTTACTAATCGCGTTATTGAGATAATGGGTGAAATTGGCATTATTTCTAAAAATTTTAGCCTGATTTTTAACAAATCAGTTCTTAAACAAAAACAAACCAGTTAAATAGTATTTATATTAAAATTTGGCACGATTATCAAAACAGGTAAATCGAATGAAAACAATCTATCTCACCTTTTTATTCTGTATCAGTTTAACCAGCTGCATCTCTAACAAGAGTCCCATTGAAAACCAGTTATCAAAAGCTCAGGAATTATCAGTAAGCAAATCAATGACTCACTCTGTATCACAAAATAACGATATTGATACCTTCTGGGAAGATTACTCCAATCTGATTGACCGCACAGGAACACCCAAGGCTCACCAGGACTTTGATCAATACCAGAACCAGCGCTTTAATCCACTGTTCGACCGGGGCGCATGGCACGGTTTTCTATTACCTGATAGTCAGGAGAACTATGGTACATTTACCGGTCCAATGATTATTGCTGAAGAATACAGCCTTTTTATTGCAAGTCAGCTTGAACAACTTTCTATCATCGATATTAAAACAGGTGAGCCACTCAATTTTGCCACAGCCAGGCATTCTATTAAATCTATTCCTGGTGCATTAATTCAGAAATACCAATTTGACAAACTTACGCTTCATCTCAAGCTTACTTTTGCAACAGATAGAACCGCATTAATAAGCACTCGACTGATCAACCGGGAAAACACACCAGTCAAACTTAAGCTTGAGTGGCGCGGAAAACTACTGGACCAATGGAGCAAAACAGAAAACGTAGCCAAAGCACAGCCCGGCTGGTCTCGTTCAGTCAAAGCGAATAACGGGGTAATCAGTTTTCAATTCGGTAAACAACGGTCTCGCTGGAATTTAATGACCAGTGGAGAGTCGGAATACCTTATAACCCGATCCATTCACAGCAAAACAACAACAAACGATAAAGATCTTAGCTATTTAAGCACTGCAGAGCTAACACTTAATAAAAATTCATCGTTTAATCTCTATACCACACAAAGCTATGTGCATAATTCTTTAGAGAGCCAGTCAGAAAGAAGCAAGCTCAGTCAATTAAGGTTATCTGCTGACAAAATTTTTGCCCTGTCTGAACAGCGTTGGAAAAACTATGTTAACGCGGCACTAAAAGAAAGCTCAAATCAACCTGCTAAAAAGAGAATGGCAATTAAAGCCATAGAGACACTCAATGCAAACTGGCGTAGTCCGGCAGGGCATATTAAACATGCCGGTGTGACGCCTTCTGTAACAGCTCGCTGGTTTAATGGTGTCTGGGCGTGGGATAGCTGGAAACACGCTTACGCGATGGCCTCTTTCAATCCGTCTGTTGCTAAAGATAATATACGAGCCATGTTCGACTACCAGATCACAGAGCAGGATCCGTTAAGACCTCAGGATGAAGGTATGGTCGTTGACGCAATATTTTATAACAAAGATAAAGATCGACATGGAGACGGAGGAAACTGGAATGAACGTAATACCAAACCGCCACTCGCAAGTTGGGCTGTCTGGAAAATTTATCAGGAAACAAAAGACCTCGAATTCCTGAAAGAAATGTACCCACAACTGGTTCGTTATCATCAATGGTGGTATCGCAATCGCGACCATAATAAAAATGGGCTTGTTGAGTACGGTGCGACTCGGCATCGCAGGCACAATAATGAACAAGGCGAATTAACTTTTAGTGTTTACTATAGAAAAAAGGTCAACAACCCCGATTTATCATCCTGTACTTACATTGTTAAAACCGGTTACCACTGTCAGGGAGTTACCTTATATAATGAAGTTCTAGAGGTTGGTGGCTATCACGACATCAATATCGGTGCGCAACATGCCGCTGGCTGGGAGTCGGGTATGGATAATGCGGCCCGATTTGGCTTTATCAGCGACGCTCAGTTAAAAAGCTATGCAAAAAATAACAAGCTCAGCAAAGCTAAGGCCAGTAAAGACTGGCAGGTACGTTTTTTTGAAAACAAAAATAGTCAGGGAGAACTTGTTGGTTTTTCTATTAACCAGGAATCTGTTGAACTGAATACCTACCTGGCTAAAGAGAAACTGCTTCTGTCAAAAATGTCAGAGAAGCTGAACAAACCAGCACAAGCTGAGCAATATATCAAAAGTGCACAACTGTTAAGTGAACGAATAAATCAGTGCTTTTATGACCAACAGTCAGGCTTCTATTATGATCGTCAGATTGCCGGGAAAATGAAACCGGAAAATAAATCTTGTGAAGGTCAACTACTCACTCAAAGAGGTAAAGCACCAGAAGGCTGGAGTCCTCTCTGGGCAGGTATCGCAGATAAAGACAAGGCTGAACGAGTCATCAAATCAATGCTCGATTCAAATGCCTTTAATACTAAAGTGCCTCTTGGGACTGCCGCAAAAACAAATCCTGCTTATGCCCCCGATATTTACTGGCGAGGCAGAGTATGGTTAGACCAATTCTATTTTGGAATCGTTGCGCTTAAAAATTATGGGTTTGAGCAAGAAGCCAGCCTGCTGACACAAACACTCTATGAAAATGCTCAGGGTCTGACAGGTAATGCAGCCATCAGAGAAAATTATAATCCAGAAACCGGAGAAACTCAGGGAGCGACCAATTTTAGCTGGAGTGCCGCCCACCTGTTAATGTTATTACAGTTAAAATAGAGGCAACAAAATTAAAGCTTTTGCTTTTCTCCGATTATGACAACAACCAGTCATTTTCTAAAAGGTAGCTACGCTAACTCGACCAAACGGTAACGTTAGCGTACTGCCTTTTCTACAATAAGTCGATTCTGGATGCTTTTTCTGCATTAATTTAATCACCAGGCTTGCCTGACTGGCAGAAACATCCACCATAATCAGGAAATAACCTTGCTCTATTTTTTCGTGAAAAGGTTTTAATTGATAATTCTCGTTCTGATATCCCAGCAAACTGCCATGCCATCCGCCGACAATCACACCAAAAACCAATACGCCCAATAATAAGCTAAAAGAAGGTGTACTCCCATGAATGGGGATCTGAGACAACACTAATGCTGTCGCCAATCCTCCCACAATACCTTTCAGTACACCACGCTCAGCACTATGAATAAAATCAGTTTTCTGCAGCAAATTAGCCAAATGAATATGTCGTTTGTAGAGTCCTTTTTCATGCTTACTAAGAACATGAAAATTCCAGTCAGTTATTCCTGCATCATGTAAATCATTAGAAATAGAATCAGCACTTTCTATCTGTTGCGTTAAAAAATAAAGTCGTTTCATTTTTACAACTCCCGCTATTCAAGCTAGCCTTACGTAACACCTGACTACTAATCTACGCTCTTTACAGGCATGCACCAATAGTTAAACGGAAGAACCAATGTTTAATCAAAGAATGGTTTAAATGACTTGTTGAATAGACTCGGTCATTATAAAAAGACTGAAGTCCATCCTGCCGAAATTCTACTATTCAACGATAGCTTAGCTGAAAATAGAGAGTCAGAACTCCGTTAACGCTTCATAAGTTGTTTTTCAGGGAATCAGTAAATCAATTTTCTTTTTTCTGCCTTTGCGCCAGATAACAAGATGTAGACGATCACCTGACTTAAGGCTCTTAATCGATTTCATCAACCTGTTCAGTGAACTTTTGCTATCAAAACGATTACCATCAATGCTCAGAATAATATCACCACCAAGTATAAAGGGCTCATCCTCGATCATGGCGTGAATCGTTCCACCTTGTAAGCCAGCCTTAAATGCAAGCGAGCCAGAAGCCACCTTTTGTATCAGCGCTCCAGTATCCTGGGGTAGTTGAAATGCATCTGCCAACTCTGGTCCCATGGCAGATACCACCATCCCGGACCAGAAATGGCCACGACTTAATAAAAGCTCTTTTACCGTTTCACTAGTTACGGTAAAACCCAATCCTTCTGAGCCCCCGGAATGAGATTGAATATGCGACGCAATTCCAATAATTTCTCCAGCCATATTAAATAGCGGACCACCCGAGTTTCCCGGATTAATTGCCGCATCAGTTTGAAAAAACTCTGCCATCGGTGCGGCGGGCCTTGAACCTACGGGATGTTTTCCGCTAATGTAACCAACAGTCAGAGTTTTAATCAAGCCTTGTGGTGCGCCTATCACAAAGACTTTCTCTCCAATCTGTACTTTGTTCGAATCTCCTAATTGAGCGGGCTTAACATTTTCGGGTAAAGCATCCACTTGAATCATCGCCAGATCGCCCCAGATAATTGATGATAAAACCTTCGCTTTTTTAAACTCACCGGTTTCAAATTCCACCTGTAACGCATCTACGGTGTGAACAACATGAGAAGCGGTAATAATGATGCCATCATTGGAAATAATAACACCAGAGCCTAAACCATTTGGAGTGGTAACAACACGAGTAGTATTACCCATCACTTCATTTTCAAAGGTGTGTAAAGTAACCACACTTGGTAGCAATTTTTTATAAAGCGCAGGTAACGGGTTATTTTCAAAAGCCTGGGTTAAAGAATGGTAAAATAGTCCGATAATCAGCAGGCCAATTTTTGTGTTCATAGTTTTCTCTTGTTGTTTATTATTGTCTGTTCTTGTCGTTATAAATGATATCCGTTTTCAGGCTTTGTCTTTAGCCAGGATCTCTTTCTCATCGGTTAGTGCTGATACCGGCTTGTCGTAAAATATTGATAGAGAAATAATAATAAACATTGCCAGATGAACCGCATTAATGCCGTATTTTTGTGTGGTGATCGCATTTGACTCATACAAATTTACTATATGACTAATCACATGATTTCCATTACAGCAACTCTCATTTTTTATTGCATCTATCTGATGATAAATGCTCCATAAAAACTGAGCCTGACTTTGCATCATTAAATTATTAATTGCCGCAAATCCACAATAGATAACAATGGCGACAATTTTCTCTTTTCTTGTCAAAGGCCGGTCTACGTAAATGATACCACCAATAAGTGCCAGATGTACGGTAATAAATAACGACCAGTGGGTATCCAGACGATTACTCAGCGATAATGCAAGATCCAGTAGTTCATAAGGTGTCATCAGCAGACTCCAGATTTAGTCAATCTATGTTATATGCTTATCAACTGCACTTTCCAATTCAGTTTGAATTTGCGTTTTTAATACTCGGTACATCAGTCCCAGTTTTACCGTAAGTTGAAACTCATTTTCAGTGACACAGATCGTTCCGTTCGCCCCTTTTTTTTGAAAACCTAACTGTCTCTCAGACTCCCATTCATAACGAACACCCAGTTTATCTTTTAGTTTGACGGCTATATGCTCAATTCTATTTCTAATTTCATCAATTGATAAATGATGCGTTCTTTCTATTTTAATCATAGACATAAGTGTTACTAACTCTCAGGGTCCTGCTTTGGTTGATGGGACGATTTCTTCTGCCTGCCAGGCTCGACTAATTTTGTCTGCCTGGAAATCAGCTCAAGCTTCTCATTAATATCCTGAATTTTCTGATGTGTTCCCAGGTCAAGGTCAAGCTTTCCATCCATTAGCCGGATCAACGGGTAAAAAGTTGTTTCAAAGACTTCCTTTATCTGGACCATTAACTGCTTACTCAGTTCCCCGGGCTCTTCATTATTTTGTAAATTATTATTCTGCTGTCCCCATTTATCAGCAAGATTTTCAATCGCCTCAACAATCAATGGCAGTGAATTTTTCTGGTCATTAACCGCTGACTTTACCGATTCCTTTTCATCAGCTACCAGCTGCCGACTGTCCCTCCAGCTACCAAGGGTAGACACCAGGTCATTTAACTGCCCTACAATCTGACGACCAGTATCCGCTTCATCGCCACCCATGGCTTTATTCCTGGTAAAATCCTTCTTAATTTCTTGCCAGCGTCGCTGTTTTTTCTCTGACAAGCAGCCTCTCATCTCGGCAAGCTTTAATAAATTGGCTTCTGCGCCGTTAGTTAAAAGCTGCGACTCTCCCTGATAATGGTCATCTACTAACCGATTTAATTCTTCGTCTGTCATTATGGCCGAAACTTTTTCAGACATTTTATTCATGTTTCTATAGGAACCCTGCAACTTGAACGCGGGTTCAGTCCTATACCGATCATCCTGTGCGCTAGATGCGATATACTGTTTGTTCACAGAAGATACCGTATGCTGAATAACTTTTAACTTCTGCAATATCGCCACAATTTCCTTTATTTCAGCGCCACTATACTGATGACTGAACTCTGTTGTAGCAACGGTTTTTCCCTCAGACATTTCAATGAATTTGTAAAAATCCTGCAAATCTCTGGTGGCTAACGGTGCCAGCACCTGATTAGACGTGAGAGAATTTTCCAGATAACTCAAGTCAAAAATTGCTTCCTTTCCACCCAGCACATCACCCAGATTATAAACATCGGCACGATTAGCTAGCATATCGGGAATTTGAAAAACTTCGCCGGTTTCTGTATACGGATTTCCAGCCATAACAACACAGAATTTTTTACCGCGCATATCATAAGTTTTTGTACGCCCTTTCCAGATCCCCTCAATTCTACGAGTACCATCACATAGCGATATAAATTTTTGCAAAAACTCACTATTTGTATGCTGAATATCATCCAGATACAACATGACATTATTACCCATTTCAAGTGCCAGGTTCAGCTTTTCCAGCTCTTGTTTTGATGCACTATTATCTGCCTGCTGCGGGTCAACTGATGTGACAGAATGCCCAATAACAGGACAATTTATTTTCATAAAAATCAGTCCCAGCCGGTCCGCAACATATTCCATCAAGGTTGTTTTTCCGTAACCGGGTGGAGATATCATTAATAATAACCCCATTAAATCAGTTCGCTTTTTCGCACCAGCGGTTCCAATCTGTTTTGCCAGATTATCACCTATCAAAGACAGATAAACTTCGTTAATCAGACGATTTCGTACAAATGAAGCCAATGGCTTTGCTTTAAACTCGCTAATTCTTAGCGTTTCTCGTTGTTCGCTGATAAAAAGCTGTCTGACTGACAGGTAGTTCTCAAAAGCTGGGACGACTTCTCTGGCATGGTATTGATTAGCTCGTAAAAATTCATCGAGCTGAACAATAAGGGCCTGACCTTTTAAACGCGAATGTTCTCCAATCAAACCTTCAATCTTTAACTGAATATCCACTTCCCTGTCAGTTCTGCTGATTCGTTGCTCTGAGTTTAAAATACCAATTGCCTCACCAACAAAACTGATATATTCATTTTTATTTTGTGAATTGATGTAGGCCCTGATCCATTTTTC
This sequence comes from Kangiellaceae bacterium, assembly GCA_016743995.1. Classification (GTDB taxonomy): domain Bacteria; phylum Pseudomonadota; class Gammaproteobacteria; order Enterobacterales; family Kangiellaceae; genus Aliikangiella. The sequence continues at coordinate 23,677 of JADGFG010000017.1, forward strand.
AGCAATGGACCATCGTTTTCCAATCTGTCCCTTAATATCATCAAGAGATCGCTGATAATCACGCCAGACAACTTTTGACTCCAGATAAACTTTAAAATCTTCACATAATCGGCGAGCATATTTAGAAGTCGAAAAACTGATTATATCTTGCGATAACTCCTCTGATAAATATTCACTGGCACTGACTATAACGTGCTCTTTAATTTCCATCTTATTTTCAATAACAAACTCAGACATATCCTGTCTGATTTCATCTGCTAAAAGTTTTTTTGCACTCGAATCAAAAAAGACCTCTGACATTTTCGCTGAAGTTTTTGCTCTAAGTTGCCAGAGTTCCTGGATATTACCCTGCTGACGATTAGCCCAGTAAACCGTTGCAAAACCTCTGGCCAGCGGAGAAAATTTAAATACGCCAGCCAGCTCATAAACCGGTACCAGCTTTTTTAATATGAGCGCCGCATCATGGTCATGAATGCCTTTTTCATAACCTTCACGATATCTTGGCGCTGCATAATCAACAACTAACCGATTAAGTAGTCGACTATCAGCAACAGCGTCTATCAATTGACGCCAGCTTAAACCGTCCTGATTACCTTGCGCCGCATTGATAATATTATAGGCCAGATACTCTGAACGATAAATTGATGTGGACTCAGAAGGAAGCAACATATTCCAGTAGTCTTTATATTGCAAAAGCCGCTTATCGTTAACCGTTTCAGTATAATCAGTACCCGACAATCGAATCGTTAACGCTTCATCTCTGGGCAGAATGGTCAGGTCAAGCTCTTGTCTGTTCACTGAAAATTTATGCCTTGGACCTAATTTAATGACCTGCCCATCATCTTCATAAAGATCACTTTTGTCTCTTAATGCTCTTAATGATTGTTCTTTAATTGCTTTTAAGCGTGCATCCAGATCTTCTGACTTAACACTATCATCAAGTTCCTTCAGATGAACAATAATCTCACGAACTTTATTAATTAACGGGTCTGCCGCAAAGAAAGTATTCAGCTCATCTTGTTCGGAAAAACGTTTCACTCTTTTTTCAATACTTTGCAAAATTCGGCTGCCAGCATCATCCAGAGATTGTGCTTTCCTTTGTCTTGCCTCAATTAAAGATTGTTTATGCTCTTCAAAAGTTTCAAATATTTCTTCTCTTTTATTAATAATATCGCTGATAAAATCATCATAATCACTGAACTCACCTTCTAACTCATCCAACTGAACTAAAAGCCTTGAAACTTGTTCGTCACATTTATCAGGCGTAGCAGACAATCCCAACGCATTATGAATACTCTGATTAAGCAACTTTAACCTGGCAGAAAACTGAGCCGTTGCTTCGGATTTTCCCATGTTCTTTTTTTGATGTTCCAGTTTTGCACGCTGCTGATTTAACCTGGCATATAACTCAGACACCTCATCAACAATCCTGGTTTGCAATGTCGCATCTTCAACTTTTAACATGGTCATCACTTCAGAGATTAAATCCATTCCCTGTGACATACTGGACAATGCTTCCAGATACTGTTTTAAATCCAGGTTGGTTTTACATTGACTACTTTCAGATTCAACACGCTCCAGCTCTTTGTAGTAACTTTTTAACGCTGATTCAGAGGCCAGAAATTCAACAGTTTTTTGATTAAGTAGTTCTTCTTCCTTCTGTATTTCCTGATCAAGCGTTTCAATTTCCGCTATATCGATATATCGATATTCCTTAATCGTTAATAAATGACCTCGATGTTTTCTTATTCGGCTTAATGCATCAACAAATTCCTGGGGAGTATGCCAGCTATCAGGCTCAATCAAACGAATTATTTCTCGCTGAGTTGCTTTTGATTCTGTTAAAGCTTTTGAAGACTGATTACGAATGCTCTCAACTTTTTCGTATTCATCGATTACTGATTCAGCGGTCTGTGCAATTTTTTTAATCAGCTTTGAAGTATCACTCAGCTCGGTTGAATCCAGCCAGAAATAGCTATCAAAAATTTTCTCGCAGGATTGACTCAGTTGATGATAATGTTTTGCAGACACATCGTTTGTAGAAATATTTTTTGATATATCATAGAGTTCAGAAATTCCCCTCACCAGATCCGCATTACCAATTTTTCCATAAAAACTTTGTGAAGCTGGCTGTGAGCTTGCATACAGATCAGAAAAATAAGGGGTTTGCCATATTTGTATGGGGTGCACTCGAGCCGGCTCTTCATCAGCATAAAACAAAATCATACGTCCATCTTCATAGAAACCAAAGCCATGGCCAAAAAGTGGGTTCTGTAATGTTTTTTCAATAATGTTATACGGATAGAAAGCAACAACATTTGTTTCTGGTTGATAAAACAGGTACAAAACATCTTCGCCATTGGGGGAACGCATTGTTCGTTTATAAACAAGTCCCTCCAGCTCATCATCAAAAGATTTATACTCGCCACTCGTCAGATAGTAGCCACCCGGAAAAATAATACCATGGCCTTCTGGCAATTGAACACAGGCATCGCCAATGGCATCAATTCTTACAACAGTTTCCGTCATACGATTGAAAATGAGATAGCGGTATTTTTCTTCCTGATAGGGTTTAATCTTTAACAAAACCAATTGTTCTAAATCAGCATAATAAAACTCCGCATCATCAATCGACTGATTACTTTCCTCAACAGATTCGGAATAGATCCCTTTACCAACATTGGTATTATTTTCAATTTTAATGGTGATATCGCCACGTAACGTATCAACAAAAAGTGTATCCAGTATATTAATATGAGGGTTTCGACCATCGATAACATCGTCGCGCTGACATTGAGTCCATTCAAAATCATGACTGGCCGGTAAACGAATATCTCTTTCTCCACGATTATCGATATAATCTATTCGCTTACCATCTGAGGAAACCTCCCAACGAAAAACTCTGATATCCGTCAGCTTTCTTCCTGTTTGAAAAGATGCCAGTAATCGGCCGTCTTTTAAAACCAACTGAGAAAGTGAAGTATCCTTATAATAAGCATAGAGCTCCTGAAAGTCCGTATGAAAACGTGAATCGGACAGAAACGAGTCTTCTAACGCAACCGAATGCAATTCATATTGGCCTTCGCTTTCTTTCAACTGATAGAGTGATAAGACATCTGTCAGTTTCGTTTCTTTTTTCAGACCAATGTAAACATTGTAACCAAACAGAACATAATCGCCGACAATCACCAGATCCTGAGCCTGACAGTTATTTTCTGTTCGCAGACGCATTCTACCGAGAACTTCCATCTCGGTATTACCAAACTCCTGTCGTCGCGCTGTATTTAATTCACTAGTTAACTCATTCAGCAAACTGCCCTGTTCAGATAAACGCTGGCAGATAATTTCATAAGCACCGCCTTCAGCGACTGCTTTTTCCACAATTGAATTTTTTTCTGTCTGTTCTGTCACGTTAAAGTCCCTGAAGAAGATCGACACAAGATAAGCGGCACAATATTATTAACACAATATAATCCACATAACTTAAAGGCTGAATTAAACGAACAGATCAGCAAAATAGTCTCTTAAAATTTATTCTATTTCACTGATCCGCAAACGAATAAGTACTTTATGCTTCGTCTTTATCGGCGTTAGAAATTGTTTTAGGCGCAGATTTATCTCCACCCAACAGTTTCTCCATCAGCGCCTGAACAACCGGACTCTTTTCAATAAAACCACTGACCGCGTTTCCTGCCCCCATGCCTTTCGCCAGTTTATCGAAATAATCTCCTTGTCCAGTGACAATATCAACATTCGCACTCTTAAGTGCTGAGGCAAGGACTTCCGCCTGATCACCAGATATTTCTTTATTCGCTTCTATAGAAGCAAGCACTTCTTTCAGGTTATATTCAAGGTTCAGTTTAAATTCTTCAAAACTACGGGATTCTTTATCCATATTATTCATTGCTGCAAATTTGTCGACTAACGCATCCGCTTCAGCTTTACCTTTTTCTCGAAGAACCTCCGCTTCATTCACGCCTTTTTCTTTAATCGCTGTCGCCTCAGCAATACCTTGTTCTTGTGTTACATGCGCTTTGCTAAGACCAATTTCTTTTTCTGCGACCGCTTCAGCTCTTGCCATTTCTTCATTACCGCGCGCTTCAGCCGTCAATTTTTCTTCTAAGACTTTTGCTTCGGCCAATCCTTCTTTTTCCAGGGATACCGCTTTAGCTTCTTGTACTCTTGCCTCAGCAATGCCTTCTTTTTCAAACGCGTCGGCTTTTGCTTCCATCACTCGGGCTTGTGCAATACCTTCTGCCGCATCAGTTGCCTGTTGACCTTCTGCAATTTTCTTATCTGCTTCTGCTTTTTTAGTCGCCGCTTCAAGATCTGCCTGAGCGAGTACGTTTATTTCACGAGCCCTGAATTGCGCTTTTTGTTCATCAGCTTCTGCACGTTTAACCGTTTGCACCAGCTCTTCCTGAGCTAAAGCTTCGGCCCCTAGAACAACCACCTGCTTCTTTCGATCAGCTTCTGAAACTTCCTTAACTTCCTTAATTCTCTCTTCTTCTTCAGCAACTTTCTTTTCTACCGCAATACGCTCACTGATCGTTTGTGCAATAATCTTCTTTTCTTCTTCAAGTGCTTTGTCTTTATCAATGATCGAAAGCTCAACTTCTCTTTCTCTGTTCACTTCTTCCATTTCTTTTGCGCGAATCACCCTTTCTTTTTCAATAACGACAGCGCGTTCTCTGTTTTGCTCTGCAATTTCAATCTGGCGTAATTTGACCTGATCTCTAATCTCAAGTTGTTCTTCGGTTTCAATTCTTGCCTGTTCATATTTCAGCCTTTCTTCTTCCTGTACTTTTTTTGTTTCAGCTTCTTCTCTTGCCCTGACCGTCTCAATTTCTCTTTTCTGCTTTGATTCTGCATCTATCTGCTGTCTTTCCAGCGATAACATTGACTCGCGAGTTTCCACATTTTTCTTAGTGATCGCCAGAGACTCATCTTTTTCAAGACGATTAGTTTCAATATTTTGCGTCGCAGTAATTTCGGTTATTTTTCGAATACCAACAGAATCCAGAATGTTAGTCGGGTCAAGTTGTGCTTTCGGTGTTTGTTCCAGATAATCAATGGCGACATCTTCCAGAATATAGCCATTCAAATCGTCTCCAATCACTTCAATAATTTTTTCCCTGAACTGAATTCTGTTTTCAAAAAGATCCAGAAACAACATGTTTTTACCCACCGTTTTTAGTGCTTCTGAAAATTTTGCGTTAAACAGTTCGTTAACAGCAATTTTGTCAGATGCGCGGTCGACACCAATTGACTTGGCCACCCGGAGTACGTCATCACGGGTTTCATTCACTCTTAAATAAAATGCAACGGTAATATCTGCCCGAAGGTTATCTTCACAGATAAGCCCATCATTTCCGCGACGATCAATTTCCAGTGTAATCAGAGAGATTTTCATCACTTCCATTTTATGAATGACCGGTATTACCATGCCGCCGGTAAAATGAACTTTGGGTTTGGCTGACATGTCATTAACAATGAGCGCATATCCCTGAGGTACCTTTTTATAGAAAGCGCTAAACATAAACGCGATCCCCATAATAATTACCAGTATAATTCCGCCAGTTGTAATTATTGGCATTAAAATTCCGCTATCCATTTATCTGTGCTCCGGTTTATTAAAATTAATTTTGATTGGTCTTTCTTATTTTGTTTGAAGTTTAGTAATACGTCTTAATGCCTGTTTTATTCCTGCCAGAAACAGATTTTCCTGATTGCCAGGCTACTCTGGTGGCCTGATTACTCTAATTGCCCGGTTATTCCAGTTGCTGATTAAATTCTTTTTCACTGACAATCTGATAAGTCCTATCAACCTGATGTTCAATAATCACCGCAGTATCTCCTGCCTTATAGGTATCATTTTTACCATGAGTTCTAACTTTAACAATAAGACTGGCACCATGATGCAAACATTCAGCCTCTCCAAATGCTTTATCGACTCGACTGCTTCTGATTTTGCAGGTTCGGCCTATCAGCGATTTTGATACTGGTTCACGGTTGATCGTCTTAAAAAGACCTTTCGTTGGTTTAATCATGACCGCAGTCAGCGGGATCGCAATTAGAAAACTCACAATCGCAATGCCCAGCTCAATCGCCAGTTGCAATAAAGAAATAAGATCAGGGAACTCAGGAAGAAGTAAGCTCATAAAATAGCAGATAAGCCAGCTATTCAACACTAACAGGCTAATAACGAGGGTAACGGGGACGCCAGTGAGGCCCAGTGTGACTAATAATCCAACAATGCCGCCCAGCTGACTGACATCGGTATCCACGTCAATATCCAGGTCAAACATATCAAAGTCAAATAGTCCCAGCATAACCATAAACCAGTAACCCACCACAACAACCAGTGCGGTACTATAAATGGCAGTAGGAAAACTGCTAATATTCAGTAGAAAAGTATCCATTATAAACAAGCCCTGTTATCTATTTTTCATTATTTTATTTCTTTGTTTTTCGTTGTCTTTTTCGCACAAGCAATCTGGCCGTAACGATACCAGAAGCAAAGCCAAAGATATGACCTTCAAAGCTTACCCAGGAACGAAAGTCCAGTAAACTGAAAGCTAATCCACCATAAAGAAAAACCGTCACCAGTGCCAGAATAATGTTCTTAATATTCCGGTTAAAATAAGCCCAGCCCAACAAAAAACCAAAATACCCCATGACAAGTCCAGAGGCACCCACATGAAAAGCGCTTCTGGCAAATATCCAGACCATTATTCCGGTCAACAACATAATGGCAAGCGTAGCTTCTTTGCCTTTATTGGTAGCACACACCAGAAAACCCAATACAATCAGAGGGATAGTGTTTGCAATCAAATGATAAAGACCACCATGCAAAAAATGCATCGTCACAACGCCGTAAAGATGACCAAGGTCTCTGGGTAATAAACCATATTGGTTGAGATTATGGTTAAGCGCAATATTAATCAATTCTATTAACCAGATTAATACAACAAAAGCCAACAACAGCTTAAAGTCTTTAATGGATTGACTGTTCAAATTGAGTCCTTTTTCATTACCAGATTAATTATCTCTTTAGCGGCCCTCTCTTTTATCGCGAGTTTATCATTCCTGTCAAGCCCATATTGCTGGGCCAGAATAATATAATCGTCGGCAGATAGCGAAATCGTTAACCTGGGTCTGATTGGTTTTTTACTCGGCAACCCCAGAATCTGGCGCATTTGATCAGAAGGCGACAAATCATTATTAATCGCCAACAGTTTTAATTGTTTTTGAGCCTCAGTAGAAATATCAAAAGCAACCTGAGTTGCCTTGATAGCTTTTTTTTCTTCACTCCACAACTCTGGCTTTTTTTTGTCTGTGCCCATTATTGATAAGTGCTATTTTTTAATCGCTGCAATACATCTGCAGCAGTATGCTTTTCTTTAATAATTCCAGCTGTTTTCAGCTTTTCGTCAAGCGAATCGTCTTGCATTTCTTTTTGCAACTGAACGCCCGCATCAAACTTGTCCTGCTCTTTTTGTTGCTTTTGCTTTATCCGTTCTAATGACTCTCTTGCGGTACCAATAGATGACTGATTCATTGTTACCGATTGCGTCACTGACTGCGTAGCTTGCTGAACCGATTCTCTGGTTTTCACCATAAGTAGCTCTCTCTCATGCTCGGCAATGGTCTTGTCTGCACGTTTTATTTCACCTTTCAACAAAGTAATCTGTTGTTCATAAGTGAGCGCTTCCTGCTTCAGCTCATTATTTTCTATCTCCAGTTTAGCCACCTTATCAGCAATTTCCAGCGCCAGCGCCTCATCTTTCTTCTCCAGTGCTTTTAGCGCATAAGATTCGTTCTCACTGATATCTTCTTTCAGCTGGTTAAGCTTTCTGTCTACCGCCATTTTTCTGGCAACTATTTCAGTTAACCCTTCTTTTGCTTCAGCAACACCATTTTTTGAATCTCTGATTTCCTGCTCAAAAATGCGCATTGACTGGGTATCAACTACCGCTTCACCCAGCTCTCTGGCACCACCACGAATCGCGGTTAATAATTTTTCAACAATGTTAGTCATAATATAATCCTCTATTTAATAAATTCTTCAAGCGCCTGTAAAGTTTCAATTGAGTTGGTTGCCAACGCAATTAACTCCTGAGTAATGCTTTCAAATTTTGAACCACAACTTAATGCGCCAAAAATAACATAATGCTCATCAACCAGTGCAAAAGAGCTAAGTGGCATCGGCACATTAAGCTCTAGCAGGTACCGATTAAGTTCTGCTTCTTTTTCAGTCACTATTTCCTGTTGAGTGAAAAGATAAGAAATACATAAAATCTGCGTTGAAGTGACAGTCACAAAAATGGGAATTTCTTCCAGGCCACTAACTTCGACCCGTAAGACTTCCTGTTCTCCCTGAATGGGTAAACAATTAAACTGATGTCCATTAACTTCAGCCTCTGATAATTGATGGGATAAATCTGATAACAGGCTCATTGGGTTCCTTTTGTTTAACGACATAATATGTCATAGCTTAGCAATGCACGACATATTATGTCAAGTTGATTTAGTAAAACCAGCACATCAAGAACTTAGCTTTGTGTAACCAGATGTTTAACCTGGCTTGCAGACTTATGGGTATTTTTAAGTTGCCGGTTACCAGATGCGTTGCTATATGAGGGCTGGGGCAGTAGTATTATCAACTTGTTACACATGGTAAATTTCTGAATGCATTTATGGCGACAGGGTTGTCGATTGACAACCCTGTCAATAACAACTATTCTAACTCTAAGAAGCAATTCAATGGCACGTACAAAGCACTCTAAAAAGGATATTGAAGCAGCGCTTAAGCACGCTGAAGAACACGGATGGCGAATAGAGCTAAGTAATGGCCATCCTTATGGGAAAATGTATTGTCCTTCTATACCCAAACTCCCTGGAAATGCAGGATTCAGCAAGACGATAAGCCATTAGATTCCAGGCATAGAAACGCTGGACTAGTTATTCTATTTCAAGCTTCTATAACGACGAAGATGATGGCTTTTCGTCTTGCCCTTCGGGTGCTCAGCGCTTAAGCTTGCACTGTGTTGCAACTCTTGAAAAGGGCTAGCCATTGCCTTCGAGTTGCGCCTTGTTCAAACTTAAGCGCTGAACACTGAAACCTGCATTTCCAGGGAGTTTGGGTATATTGACAAAGAATGTCGTTGTGGGGAATTTTGTATTTCAAGTATATGG
>JADGFG010000017.1:32884-38076 GCA_016743995.1 Kangiellaceae bacterium
AGTATATGGAGTACGCCTAAAAACCCTACAAGTTATGCCAGGCAAATTCGACGAGTCGTTAATAACTGCACTGCACACCAAAATGATGAGGAATAACACATGAAAGAGTTTGAGTTTACATTAAAATTCGCTCTTGAAGATACGTCTGTAGACGCAAGCAGTTATATCGACGCACTCGGAGAAGCGGGATGTGATGACGCTCTTATCGGTGTAGGTCAAAAAGGACGAATTGGGCTAAATTTTTGTCGTGAAGGAGATACTGCAATGCAAGCAATTATCAGTGCGTTAAAAGATGTTTATAGTGTTATCCCAAATGCCAGATTAATTGAAGCTGCACCAGACCTTGTTGGTATCTCAGATATTGCAGGAATATTAGCTGTTAGTCGTCAGAACATTAGAAAAATCGTTCAAGTCAATATTGAAACATTCCCTCCTCCTTTACATGAGGGAAAATCAGCAATTTACCACCTGTTTAATGTTCTGGACTGGTTTAAAGATAAAAGAGCCATTGAGCCAGCACTTATCGAAGTGGCTCGCATGAATATGCAAGTCAATATCGCTAAAGAGAACGCAAAGTCTGAACCTGAAGTGCAAACGGAAATTCATTCTGTATTTGCATAACACATGGCTCAGAATACTTTACCATTTAGTCACATCAATACAAAAAGATATCGCGTAATTTAATATTTTCTGTTTCGCCTAATTTCTAGAACGCCAAAGCCTCATAACTTGCCCCGTCATCAAGGCCATCGGTATGACGACGAGTATTCCGAAAGTTGACTGGCAAAGTCACACAGTCCTGACATTTGAGTACTTCAAAATGAAGATGTGGCTCGGTACTATCCCCGGTATCTCCACTTAAACCAATAATATCACCTTGTGATACATGGCTTCCCACTTCCACATGCACCCCATCATGAGTCAGATGATAGTAACCAGAAATGCTATTGTCACTATGTTGAATAAGCACAAAATTCTCCTCTCCAGCAGTACGATTTCCGTCAATAAAGCTTTCTTCAACCGCGATAACAACGCCACCTCTCGAAGAAATTACCGTTGTACCAACAAGCATATCGAAATCATAAGCATATTTTTGATCTTCGCTATGAGAGCCATCGGTACAATTTCCCTGACCTACAATAAAAGAAAAGCCAACGGGGTAAGGTAAAACATAATGTGATTCTGTTTGCACAGGATAACCGCCTCGACATCCTTTGAGTAATTTATTCTCAATGTTAGATGAGTGACTGGAATTGCTATCAGCACATCCTGTAAGCACTCCACTTAGAAACAATGTAAATAACTTCAAATCAAATCGCTTTTTCATCAGTTGCTTTCTCATCAGTTTTCAGGAACGGGTATTGCCCGTTGTCTTTTACGAGTTCAATTAATTCAAGTATTGTTCTTCCCAGTCCTCAATCGTCTGTAAAGTAAGTTGAATAAATTGCTCAGGATCATTGTTTAATAGTGCTTTAAGATCTTCAGGAATCGCCAACAGTTCGCTCAGGTTTTTACTGGCCCAGAGCACCATTTCTGTCATCATCGGCAACAAATCTTTGCCCATTTCAGTCAGATAATACAGCTTGCGACGTTTGCTTTCAGGGTGTGTCATGGCACTAATCAGCCCCTCGGTTTCCAGCTTTTTTAGCCTGTTAGTGAGAATACTGGTTGAGATCTGTTCTTCTTCTTTCAGCATATCTTTATATTCATGTACACCCTTAAACATCAGGCTACGAATAACCAGCAAGCTCCAGTGATCGCCGATGATATCGAGAGAACAGGCAACAGGACATCCGGTTCGGTTTTTGTGTTCAATTTTTGCGACCATTAAAATCTACGCCATTAAAATTTGCGACCATTAAAGTTTAAGACATTGAAGAACACTTGTATTATGAAAGTATTCATACCTTAATACTTCTATTATAGAAGTGTTTGAGTTGAGAGCCAACGAATAATTACTTTACCCGACAAGACTATCAATAATAAAGTCAACAGGAGCATAGCGCCACATGAAAAAAGCAATTTTCTTTTTAATCAGCTACTTCGTTATTACCATGGCCTGGGCTTACCCCTGGCACCTGGTGTGGTTTCATGAACAATACATTGCGTGGGGTGCAGTTACTCGCGTAGAACCCATTATTCCTTTAGGTGTTATGGCTATTCTGGTTCAGGGATTAGTGATTGGTTATCTGTACCCATTTTATTATAAAGGCCAGGGTAACCCTGTTTTGCAGGGAATCAAATTTAATCTTATCATAGGACTGATGACTTACACGGCCATGGGTTTTGCGACCGCAGCTAAAATTCAGATAGAACCTATATCGCAGTTTCTAATCTATCATACCATTTTTCAGTTAATTCAATTTACCCTGACAGGCGCAGCGCTCGGGTGGATTTATCGTTGTCGTCATAGTGATAGTATTTAATAAGGAGAAAAGACTGTGAGTTATCAAGCTGCCGTTAATCATCTGTCATTAAAAAGGCGTTGAACATTCTACCATGATGAAAGCACCCTGCCTGCGTTACCAGGGTGAATTCCTGGGTATGTTTTTTGCAAAAGAAGATGCCCTTATTGTTAAGCTATCGCCTGAGCGTGTATTAGAGATTATCGAAAAGGGTTTGGGTCGCGAGTTCAGCTTTACTAAAAAGCGTTTTAAAGAATGGGTTTTGATACCAACAGAATTTGAAGAGCTTTTTGAATCTTATTTAATGGAAGCACTTGATTATGCGAAACTAAATGGTGAAAAAACATAGGAGCTAAAAGCTTGAAAAGCGGTTGTGAGAAATCAAAGACTTCAGGTAGAAAAACATAATATGTATTTCTACCTGAAAATTTACTTAGCACCGCTGTGTATCAGTATTTCAACCGCCAGTAGTAATGATGCGCAACAGCAACCATGCCATGAGCATTTACCGAGTGACAATCTGTTTGTGACGATTTATCAATAAGCACTTCAATTTTTTTTCCTGTAGCTTTTGCGGTTAATGCCAGTGATAATTTGGCATCGAACCCAAGATCCGTTTTTGGTAAGTAAACGGCTTTTGAACCAGTGACACACGCAACACCGGTAAGATCAAAGTCACCCAGTAATACCAAACCTTCTGGAATAATATGTACTTCAGTGGGGACCGCTGAACTCCAGCTATAATCCGCAGCTTTAATATTGCTTGATAACGTAATAAATAGTATTCCTAATGCAAAAAAATATCGCATATTTCTCAAACTCCTGTTCTTTTCCATTTTTTGATATAAAGATTTCAGAGTATTGTAAAGTCCCGTGAGTTAGTTGTCCATTAATTAAACCAACCTTAAAGCTTCTAGTTTAACGCTACAAAAATCAGGGTGCAATAGAAACAGATAATACCATTAATATACGCTGCTCATTTGCGTTTCATTCGCTGCTATTTTTTCGATTTATTTTGTAGCGGTCGAAATCAGAAAAAAACACATGAATACACTAACTATCATTATTCCCCAGATAGTTAAATCTGGATTAATTTGTGATGCAAATAGCATTACAAGTCCAAAAAAATAGAAGCTAACACTTACAGTTAGTAGTGTTGATATTTCATAGATCGCCCCTTCAACATCTTTTATCTTAAAAAGTTTACACAAGATCAAATATAAATTGATTACCATTTACCAGGTTCCTGTATCTGAAATTCACTATGCAAAGCGTAGTCAAACATTAGACACTCAACTCAATAATTCAATAGGCAGAAAATCTTCAAGCGAGTCATAGCCTGACTACCCATAAGCTATTAATAGACTGTCTGATCTTCTTTCTGTCTGGTATTAGTTTTTGATTAAACGAACAAGCTGGGACAACAATTATCCTATGCTTGTTCTTGCTAGCTGATTTGCAGCCAAATTAAATATCCGACAATACCAATTAGCATCATGATTGAGGGAGAAAAAGAAAGTGTAAAACCAATAGCTCTAGATGAAGCCCCATTATTATATCCCCTGAAAAACAATACACGCCCCAGACCAAAAGCTAAAGAGGCCATAGGGATTACCGATAAACAGGTAGCTGGCATGACTATTGACCAAACACAATACACTAAAGTTGCGAGTACCGTTTGCTCTAGAGTGTTTTGCAATAATGATTGTAAAATGCTTGCTTGTGCGGTTCCCTTTGTTAGACCTCAACCGTCAATATCTTCGGGAGTAAAGAATCGATGCTTTGCCAGGCGCCCTATGGAAACGTCCAGAAAGATAGTAGGTAGCACGCAGGATAAAATAGCGATACCAAGCCGGTCGATTATATTCAAAGACTCTGAATAGCGAAAAGGGTTTAAATAGGAGCCTAAAAGAGGATGTAATTAATTCTGTGTAACTGTCCGAATTAAATATAATCAACTAGTCGTTCTTCGAACTCAATCATAAATCGATTCAATGCCGGTTTCCAATCTCGAATTGGCATTGTCCATTTTTTTGATGCTTCCTTTGTTGCTAAGTAAATAACTTTCCTGGCTGAATCATCCGTTGGGAAAGTTTTCCGCCTTTTAGTAGCCTTACGGATCACACTATTAAGTGACTCAATAGCGTTGGTCGTATAAATGGCTTTTCTGATGTCCATAGGGAAACGAAACAGCGTGTTTAAATCATCCCAGTGTGCTCGCCAGGACTTGCTAATCTGAGGATATTTATCATCCCATAGTTCAGCAAATTGTTCGAGTGCCAGGAGTGCTTGCTCTTCAGTGGCTGACTGGTAAATTTTCTTCAAGTCTGCTGCAATTGCCTTATAATCTTTCCAGGGGACAAACTTCATAGCATTGCGAACCATATGGACAACGCACAACTGAATATGAGCTTGCGGAAAGACACTATTAATCGCATCAGGGAAGCCCTTAAGTCCATCTACGCAAGCAATGAGTATATCTTTAACGCCCCGATTTTGAAGCTCTGTGAGAACTTTTAGCCAGAACTTGGCACCTTCATTCTCGGAAAGCCACATTCCTAATAATTCCTTATGGCCTTCCAGATTAACACCTAATGCTAAATAAACTGATTTGTTAATAACTCGATTATCTTGTCTGATTTTTAGGACAGTACAGTCCAGATAGACAATGGGGTAAACGGCATCAAGCGGCCGGGATTGCCACTCAACCACTTGTTCTATTACTGCATCAGTTACTTTTGAGATAAGACTTGCCGATACATCAGCATCGTAAAGCTCTTTGAAGGT
>JADGFG010000245.1 GCA_016743995.1 Kangiellaceae bacterium
GTTCAAGTAGTTCAATTTCTTTGTCTGCGTTGGTTAGTACGGCAGCAATTGTTTTTTGTTCTACTAACGAAGGTAATTTTATCTTAATCTTTTCTATTATTGATTTAGATAGGCTTGGGACGCCACTTGCTTCGCTATATTTTCTCCACCTTACAGTGAGAAAGCATTGGTAAATAAATTGTGGAAGTGAATTAGTAAAACTATGTGTATAGAATAAAGTGTCAACAGTCCAAAACTTTCCCGTTAAATACATCGGCTGATCTATAGTGCCTTTTCTTCCTATACAGACGCTTTCCCCGTCATGTAAATATTCAGAGACGTTTAGCATATGTCCTCCCGACCCATAAACAGGAATATCTCCACTATCTAAATGCTTGTAATCCTTGCCCCCTCCTATTAACAAAATATTTCCTATCATTACAGTTTCCCACTCCCCCACAAACCGCTCCCCACCCTCACCCAACAACCGCTTCTTCCCCGTCAACAACTGCTGCATCAGCGCTTTCTTCTGCTGTTTACTATTATCGATGAGGCGCTCGGTGGTGCTAATGGCTTTATCCCAGGTGGACAGGATTTTGGCGATTTTTTGTTGTTCTTGGAGTGGGGGGACCGGCACCTGAATTGATTTAATTAGCTTGCCACTTAAATTACTTTGCCCCGCAGAGTTACTTAAATTTCTTATATTTTCATATTGAGTAAGTAAATAATTAAAAAAGAACTCACTATTAAGACCATCCTTAAAAATAATTGCGGCACAATTCTGGTTAGTACAGGCCTCAAAATTGAGTAACGCAACTTGTCCGCGTGTTTTACCTTGCCCAATCATAGCCAATAAAATAGTTCCTACTGGAAACAGCTTTGCCGAAGAATTCTTGAGTCCTAGCTCTGTAATAAATATATGAACATCATTTGCACTAATTATACAGTTTTGGACTTCAGTGGTTCGCACCCAAGGAATTGCCCCATTTTCCCAATAAGTTAAATTAGCTTTACTTGGAGTGCCTCCCGAAGTAACCTTACCAACATCATTTAATGTTTCAAATTTCCACCCATCAGGCACCATAACCCAACTCCTCAAAATAAACATCCATCTCCACGTCAAGCATTTTCAACTCACCTTGCAACTGCAACTGTTCTTTGAGCTTCACAACTAAACTATCACAGCGACTCATCAGCATCTCCCTTTTCTTTTTTAGATTTTAGAAGAACTTTCGTTTTTCTGTCAAAGTCAGACTCAATCTTCTGTATCTTGTTAAATTTTTCATACTCAACCAGCGCTTTTTGCTCCGCCTGTTGACGACTTATCTTTCCGTAACCTTCTAAAACCTGATATTCATTAAACGCCAAAAACTTATTCACACTTTCAGCAAAACTTTCCATGGTAAAACTATTTCGTCGTTCAACAATTCCTTCAATATAATCAAAAAAACTAGACACGGTGCGCTCCAATTTTTTAATTTCATCTTCTTGCAGATAGTTTTTGCCAACCGTAGTATCTGATTTAAGAACTCTACCGTCTGGTGAATTTTTGTATGATGTAATCCCCATTAATGGTTGGTTTGCATCGGCCTGGTTGTAGATAATTTCCGAAGAAGTTAATCCGGTAATAGCAAAATGAAATTTATCCTGAACATGGGCATAAAATTGCCTTGTGACCTCTGAGCCAGCGTCATAATCAATACTGCATTCTGCAAAAATATCAGTGATTTGTTGGTAAATTCTCCGTTCACTGGCACGAATAGAACGAACACGCTCTAACAGCTCTCTAAAATAATCTTTACCAAAATAACGGCCATTCTTTAACCGATCATCATCCATGGCAAAACCTTTGATGATGTATTCTTTAATTAAAGCAGTTGCCCAGATCCTGAACTGAGTCGCCTGGGCGGAATTGACACGGTAACCGACCGATATTACAGCATCCAGATTATAGTATTCAATATTGCGGGTAACATTTCGGCTACCCTCTTTTTGAACTGTTTCCAAAATGGAAATAGTTGCAATTCGCTGTAATTCACCCTCAGTATAGATATTGTCCAGGTGCTTTGAAATGGCTGGTACACCAACATTAAATAGCTCAGCCATACGTTTCTGGGTAAGCCACAGTGTCTCTTTATTCAGCAAAACCTCTACTTTTACCTGACTATTCGGCGCAGTATATAGCAGAAAATCTGTGACTTTATCCTGTACACTCAATAATGGATATTGTTTATTTGAGTCCTTTTTACTCATAATCAGGCTCCTTCATTGGCAGTTACTCGAAATTTTCGAGTAACTGAACGTTCATCTAACTCATTGTCATTAAATACTTTTTTAAGGTGATAATTAACTGTACGAACATCAACATCATAAAGCTGCCCCATCATTTTCTGGGACAACCAGATGGTTTGATCGGCAAATAGTGCTTCAACGCCACTTTGTTCATTAGCAGCAATAAAGGTTAAATATTCCGCCGCCGATGAACGCTGGATAGAAAGGCTGGAGTCGGCTTTACTCATAACCCAGTTCCTTTAAATAACCTTCCATTTTTACTTTAAGCTCTCTCAGCTCACTTTTTAACTTTAAACGCTCAGTTTTGTCTGCCGCTATATGACCTTGACTACACTGTATCATGTCTCTGCTCCGTAATAGTGGCTTCAAATTCCTTACGTAGTTCGGCTTCGTTCGGTAAATAAAGCTGGTATTTCTGCACAAAGAGATTGGTGTCCAGTCCATAAGTTGCATACTCCACCAATAGCTCGACATGGTGTGACCAACTCAATTGGTGCGACAGTGTCGCACCATTTCTGTCGGACAAATAAAACTGCCTGAAACGCTTAAGATTAGACAGACTAAAGCCTTTGCCATGTTTCAGTTTTAAGTCTTTACTCAATTGCTTCAAAAGACTCTTACCATACTCTGCTGTTGCCTTTCCCTGCTGTTCAAACTCAACGATATGCTGACCTATTTGCCAATAAGTTGTTACTAACCCCGTATTAATAGCCTTAATGGTGTTATGACGGCCATTGTGAAATGCTGAGGATATATTACTCAGCAGGTGCAGGTAGTTTGCTTCGAGATTCGTTTTTTTATTTGATTGTTCGTTTTTACTCATAACCCAGTTCCTTTAAATAACCTTCCATCTCTACCTCAAGATCTTTCAATTCACTTTTTAGCTTCAATCGCTCTTTACGAACCGCCATTAAATCAATCTCTGCTTCTTCTTCGAAGGTATCCACATAACGCGGAATATTCAGGTTAAAATCATTTTCTTTAATCTCATCAAAACTCGCTAAATAGGAATACTTGTCTGTCGTTTCTCGCGCTTTGTAGGTAGCAATAATTTTTTGAATATTTTCAGGCGTTAACCGATTCTGATTTTTACCGGATTTGAATTCGCGACTGGCATCAATAAATAAAACCTTGTCATCAGTTTTCTGCTTTTTAAACAATAAAATAGCCGCCGGAATGCCAGTACCAAAAAAGAGTTTTTCTGGCAAGCCTATCACAGTATCAAGCAGATTTTCTTCAATGAGTTGTTGGCGAATTTTGCCCTCTGAAGAGGCCCGAAACAAAACGCCGTGAGGAACAACAACCCCCATGCGGCCTCCTTTCTTTGATGAAGAGCCTGGCTTCAGGGTTTCTATCATATGACTGATAAACGCATAATCCCCTTTGGTTTTAGGCGGCACGCCACGGTGAAAACGGCCAAACTCATCATCCGCCGCGCCTTCATGTCCCCACTTATCCAGAGAGAACGGTGGGTTTGCGGTAACTATGTCAAAATGCAGTAAGCCCTTTCCTTCTTTATTCTTGCTTTTAGTATCTAGCAGCATGGGATGACGAATGGTATCTCCCCATTCAATACGGTGGTTATCTTCGCCATGCAAAAACATGTTCATTTTGGCAAGTGCCCAGGTTGAACCAATGGCTTCCTGACCAAAAAGCGCATACTTTTTAGAACCATTAAATGAATTGCGAACCATACGGCCACACTTCATTAACAATGAACCCGAACCACAGGCAGGATCGCAAATTTCATCGCCTTCCTGCGGCTCTAAAATAGTTGCTAACAGATCAGAAACCTCGGGCGGCGTATAAAACTCACCAGCCGACTTACCACTACCCGCAGCAAAGTGTTTGATCAGGTATTCATAAGCATTACCGATTATATCTAATGAACCAACCCGGCTTGGCCGCAGGTTTAAAATGTCTTTACCAAAGTCTTCTAAAATGTGGCGCAAAATATCATTCTTCTGTTTTTCCTGCCCCAGCTTGTCGGTATTAAAACTGATGTCCTGAAACACATTTTTTAACTTGCTACCGTTAGCTTCTTCAATGGCATGAAGCGCCTGGTCAATACGGGTTCCGTTGCCTGCCTGGTGACGTTTTTCATAGCAATCCCAAAAGCTGGCACCTTCAGGTAAAACAAAACGCTGCTTTGCCATCATTGCATGAATAAGTTCAGGGCTATCCCCATGTTGCCTGACCAGATTATCGTAGTCATCCTGATAAACATCTGAGATATATTTTAAAAACAGCATGGTTAAAATAAAGTCTTTGTAAATTGAGGGATCAACTGTGCCTCTGAAAGTATCACATGCTGCCCAGACTGCTTTGTTCACTTCATCCTGGCTAATGGCTTCGTCCTCGCTAATGGCTTCATCCTGGCTAATGACTTTGTTCTGGTTAATGGCTTTGTTTGGCTTAATTTTCTTAATTTGAGCCTTTTTTTGCTTTGGTTTTGTCATTGCCTTTTCTCTTTATAGATTCTAATAGACTAAATGGTTGAATACCTATACCCAAACCTGCATTTCCAGCGAGTCTGGCTATCGTCTGTTATTTTTTTAATAAAATATTTTGTGCAACACAGTGCATTTGCCGGGCTCGGTTATTAATCAGCTCTTTAAGGGCTTTATTTTCCTGCTGTACCGCCAGGGAATAAGCGATGACCGATTGTTGCGTATTTATATCTGGCACAACGACAGGTGTCAACTCCACAACGGCCCGTCTGATACTTAACTGAGCACTGCCCTCAGCAGATTGAGAAAAGTATTTTTGTGCCGGGATCTGGTTGAGTTGCCAGGCTAAAAATTCAGGCAATAGGTCAACCTCTGGCTTAACCCGGATAACAAAGAAATGAGGAGCGCACACCGTAGGTTTGCTCACCTGACCTATACAAGCTGCAACATTATTCTGGCCACGAGCGGCAAACAATATATCGCCTTTAGCCAGCCAGTCTGGAGATTTTCTGCCATAAAGCGAAGTGCAGATAAGATTATCCCACCTTACTTCAGCAAACTCATCAATATCTTTAATTTGAACAGCGTAAGCATCACCCGCTTTATCCTCAGAGATCTTCCCTCTAAAAGGATGCCCTCCTTTTACCGTCGCTATATCTGCCAGTGTATTTAACATGAAGGACTTCACCCAGACAACAAGTTGCACCATTTATATGATGTACTCAATATAAAATTACAAAAGCGGGATGTCAATAAATTATTTGCACATTTTTAATGGTGCACTTAATCAAAAAGCTCGGCTGACACCAACTTCCTTCTTTTTAGCTGCGATTAACAGGCGACTAAAAATAAAAACTAGTCCCTGTGGAGATTACTCAGGTTTCAAGCTTATTGATTTTGAGGTTTCGAAAGATCTATCGA
>JADGFG010000246.1 GCA_016743995.1 Kangiellaceae bacterium
ATCATATAAGCTCTGGGTAACTTTAATTAATTGATTTAATGTTCGACTAAAGTAAACCTCCCGTTCACTTTGGCAATAACTTTTAAACAAAGATATTTGAACTTTAACCTGGCCATCTTCAAAATAAACCAGTTGTCGTTCGGTGATTGTTGTTCCGTCGCTACATTTCATACAGCTAATCGTATCAACAAGTTGATTTATTTACATTGATCTATTGCTGAAGTACCTGTGATCTATTGACGTATAGCTTTATAGACAATATCTTACGCTGCCACAGCTTTTTGAGAACTTACTTGCTTTGTCAGCTTCAACTCTAAGCACTGGTGATAATGGTTGCTCATAACGGCATAACTGGCAATTTTAATGGAAAAGGTTTAATGGTCTTCACCACAGAGAAAAGCGCGTCTTACGCAACGGTCAATGCAGTGGTAGTAGGGTGTGGATTCTAAATCGATAATGGATTGACGAGCCGTTGTCATGGTTAACTTCCTTATTCGTGTTTTTGTTTAACGGTAGTTAATTTACCTGATTATTCATGGGGTGTCTATCAAAAACTATTTCGGTATATTTTAAGCGGGTGGGTGTCCAGCGCCTCAATAGTATCAGTCACGCCGCTTCATAAATAAGGCTTTATAAAGCCAGGGAGTTCGGATTGCCGATATAAAAGTCCGTTGCGATAACTAGCGATCAGGCTGTAGTGCTTACTGTTATCGTAAATATACCCAAGATCGCAAAGTCTTAAATGTGCCTTAAGATTCTGAAAACTTTTAGGGTATCGGCGCTTAATATCATTCATGGGTATGTTATGTCCCCCCCTCGATACTCTGCTGGCGACACGCTGGGCACTCATTTCAGCACTTTCTAAAGTCACATACACCAATATGGTTTTGAAACCAGCTTTTTTGGCTATATCCAGGTAACGCAAATAAACACGGCCTGAAATAGTGCTTTCAACGATAAAGGACTGATTGCCGTTTATACATTGTTGAACCATCATAAGTGCAGCCTTGCCAGCCCCTAATGCTTCAGAATCAATGGTAGCAAAGCTGCCAGTCATGCCTTTGGCTATAGCATCGGGGTCGATTAGTTTAAGAGATGGGTGTTTTCTTATAATATTTCGAGTAAAGCTCGACTTACCGGAACCGTTAACCCCTGCGATCAGGAACATTTGTGGGCGCGACATAATCTAACGTTGCATCCCTTTTTTGGCTAATTCTTTTTTAACAAGTTCATAGGCTTCATCGCCAAGCTTTTGAGCGCCCAGAGGGCTCTCTAACTCTTGAGCCAGTCTCTCGGCTTCGCGGTTTTCATGTTCATGCACTTGTTTAGATTTGTCTTTCGATTGTTCATGGTTCATGGTTAGCTCCTATTTCTTTAATCAATTCATACCTAATACTTTATAGACCGTAGATCGACCTATCTTTAACTGTCTGGAGATGTCTGTGGCTCCGATCCCCTGTTTATGCAGGGCTCGAACCTTATCTTTGTCCACAGTAGGTTTTCGACCAAACTTTACGCCCTTTGCCATGGCTTCCAGGCGACCTTCATTTGTACGTTCCAATATTCGTTGACGCTCTGCTTGGGCGACTGCCGACAAGATAGTGACCAGCATTTTACCCATTTTCCCTTCAGTGCTAATCCCGTCATCCAAAAATCGAATCGCCACACACATTTCATCAAACTCCTTAATGAGCTGAATCATATCTGCCGTGTCGCGACCAAGTCGGTCGAGCTTTTGTACTAGGATGACATCACCTTCCTCAACTTTGAGCTGTAGCATTTGGAGGCCTTCACGGTTGACATGGCTACCGGATATCTTGTCAGCAAAAATGCGATTGGTTTTAACGCCTTCGGCCTTGAGCGCCTTTACCTGCACATCAAGAGATTGTTGGCTAGTTGAAACACGAGCATAACCAAAGAGCCTCATGGTAAAACTGTCTCCTAAATCGATTTATAGACCCCATGCCTACAAACTGACGCTTAAACGAATTAATAGACAGTTTATAACAGACCATTTATGATGTCCACTAACTTATAAATTAATAGACACCTCATTCAACCAAATCGGTAAAGCTCATTTCAGATGGATAATATAAAGCGTATTTAGCTTCTCACAGAAACTGAAATTTATGACCTCTATGACAGATCGAATTTTACAACAGATGAGCGGGAGCTATCGTTACTAAAAACACGTGTTCGAAAGTTGGTTTTTTATGCAGAGAAAATTGAATAATAATAATATCCAGGACAGTCATACAAAATACAATCCTGCCAATGGGGCTAAAGCTAGTTAAAAAAGGTTCAAAAGGGCATTATATGCTTGTACCTAATCGTAATATTCCGTTATTTCAATATCTCGGTCTACTTGAGCAAGTGGCTATACATTGTAAGAAGATTTTCAAAAAACAAGCGTAGGTGAAAAATGCAAGAATTAGATCTAAAAATTGATAGTAGTACTTTTAATTTGCTTTGGCGGTCATTAAATGCCAGAGAAAATGAACTATTAAGTATTGTTGAAAAACATGGCGAAGATTCGGACGAGGGGGCGGACGCTTTAAATGATATAGTGGTCTTACGCTTATATAAAGATGCGCTAGAAGAACAAGGTAAAAAAATATTTGATAATAATGCGTTTATTCTAGAGGATATACCGCTAGAGGATAACGGTCTGCATATTGTTTAACTGGTTTAACGTCGCGCTGTCTAAATTTTTTTTATGCGCTTGCGGCCAATCTAAACGAGCGAGAGTGCATAATCGTCCACTCCCTAAACCTCGCGAGGAAACCATACTGGCTCTTCGTGAGCTTGGAAAAAGAGTTCAGCAAGGTCAATTCCCTTATAAAGAGGGCGAAGAACTAGATATGGAAAGGTGGTAATTATGTCAGTATTTAAAGTTCATCCTGATACAAATAAGTTTAAAGGGTTCTACCCTACTGAAACCGATGAGAATGCCATTCTGGAAATGGAAGGTGGTCTTGGTTTGTTCGGTAAGGAAAGAAAAGAAGATTGGAGAGGTGTTCCTGTTTATCTGGAAGAACTTGAAGACAGAGACAAAGGTGTAGCCACTGTGCCCGATCTTGTACGCTTCCAGAACTCATACGCACTCTCAGAGAAAGCTAAAAGAATACTTGAGCCACACTTAAGCCCTGAAGATGAGCTGCTGCCTTTAAAACATGGAGGGGAGACATGGTATGTTTTGAATGTCATGAAGAAGGTCGAAGCTACTGATAAGGAAAAAACAAAGTATCTCTTTACGGATTCAATGAGTATTCTTGGTATAAAGAAGCATGTATTTAAAATGGAGTTACTTGAAGGTGTAAACCTGTTTAAAATTGGTGATACCGGGTATGTCGAAATCTATTGTAATGAAGGTAGCTTTAAGAAAACTGTTGAAGATAACGGACTGACTGGATTAAAATTTACGGAGCTTTAAGCTGCTTTATTCACACAAATCATTTAGTAAAGATATGACTAAAAATTAAACCACCAGGAAATTATTGAACGGGATTAAGGGGGAAATATTTGTAAATCTTATAAATTAATTATCCTCTCAGACACAAAAATTTCTATATTATTAAACTAAATTATTTTGTTATGAACAATCTAAAGGGATTCATTTAAAATGAAAGTAATAATTGCATTAATGATTGTTGTGATGGTAGCTTTGAGTGGTTCATTAATAGCAGACTCGGCAGCTTATACAGGCCCCATTTATAAGGAGCCCTTCATACAAAAAACAAGTAAAGTATTTATGCGGATGCTAATTAGAGCTGACTCTGGAGAACCAAAGGATCAGCTTAGCCTGGGCTACATGTATTTAAAAGGTGAATCTGTTCCACAAGATTCAACTAAAGGTATTGAATGGATTAAGATGGCTGCTGCACAGGGCTATGGAGAAGCCTGTTATTTTTTAGGTATGTTATACCTCACTGGTAAGTATGTAGAGCAAGACATTGTGAAGGCTAGAAGTTATATTAAAAGGGCCAATGTTCACAATTACAAGCCCACCATCACTGAAACACTTCACAGTTTAGATTATATTATTGAGGAAGAGCGTTGAGAGAAGTATTCAAGAATAATCATAAAGTATTTTTGTTCGAGCGGTAGAAATGGCTTATAGCATTACCAAATGAAACAGAGACCAAAAACTCTCACACTACCGCTAGTCAATCAATTTCTAAAAATTTACGAATATAAAAAAGGACAAAAGGAGGGGGCAACCAACTACTCTGGTTCCCATGCTCCTGCGTGGGAACCCATATCTTACTCAACCGTCACTCTCGCGTATGCATTCCCACGCAGGAGCATGGGAACGAGAAACTGGCAGGTTTTATAAATGCCTTCCATGGCATTTACCCTTGCGGGCCATCGTCGTTCCTCCGATGTTAAACCAAGAATAGACAGTCAGCTAATGGAGAAACTCGCACAAACCAACGAGCCAATCTCTGTTGATAATGTTGCTGAAAATTGTCAAATTAAACAAAAATAATCAGGGAAGTTAGTAATGGTTATTGCACGAAAGAATATTGTCAATAAGGAAATACCGGAGTTTTATGAGCGCTCTTTGTTCCTGCCAACCAATGAATTAAAATAGCTCAAAACATTAGCATTAAGCTTGTTTCCTTTTACTTATTCACTTTAAAAATTCAGGGACAGGTGAGTACAAAATAAAAAAACATTTTCCACAAAACTGCTTTTACCACAAACTGAATTGTGCTATGGTTATTTTGCTTAGATAGCGTTAGAAAGGTTTGTGCCTGTCAGGTATTTGCAAAGTGTAGTCCAGACAGGTTCAGGGTAATAACCGCCAACCTTTCGATCGGCGGCCGCTTGAAGGAGAGTGTTGAGACTCTCAATCAAACTGGCCATTAATTCATCTCGTACACAGAGAGAATATAATGACTTACGGATATGATACATCGTCGTTGCTATCCGCGCGACCACGTTTTTCCGAACACCTTCACAGGTGTCAACAAAATCACTTTTCATTGATTATCACAAAGCTCCATACACTGCGCCTAACCTACTGTTTTTTAAGAAAAAAGTACTCAGGCTAATTTATCAGAAAGGCTTTTAAACTGAATTTTTCAGGGCTTGTTTGTGCCTGAGTAATTTCAATTAAAATCCATTTTCAACCGTTTTCAGACAGCTTTAATCCTTAAAAGGGCGTGTTTTTAATCAACACCACCATTTTATAGCGTACCCGGCCGCCTGCTTTTTATACAGCCTGCTGGGTTTATCACTGATTAATAAACGCCAGATTAAAGCTGTCATAACCGAGTTTGGAAGAACGAGGTCGCATGGAATTACGGAAATGGTAAATAAAAGCCCCAGACCACTAACGCCTGAGCCTAAAAAAGCGAAAGCTTTCTGGTCAGTTGAAGCAAAGCGGAACGACTCCTTCTTGCAGGTTGTTCTGTTTTGGTTGCCTCATGCTGTCGGCCAGTTTTTTAACTTTAAATAAATCAAAGCTAAAAACTTTAATAAAATAATACGGTTAAAAGGATAAAAGAGATGACAGAGAAAAATATCACTGAGGAAAAAATAAGAATTCCAAAAACTGCATACAACCAACACTTAGT
>JADGFG010000018.1 GCA_016743995.1 Kangiellaceae bacterium
ATAAAACTGACTCTCAATATCGAGCAAAACGCAGTTTTGACCTGCTTAAATTAAAACTATTCAATGATGCAGAAGCTCAGGTCATTTCTTATCAGGAAGGGAAAGGAAAATATAAAGGATTAATGGGGGCAATAACAGTCATCAATAATGAAGGGGTGCAGTTTAAAATTGGTAGCGGGTTTAGTGATAAAGAAAGAAAAAATCCGCCTGCAATAGGAAGCATAATTACCTATCGATATCGGGGTAAAACAAAATACAATGTACCTCGATTTGCGACCTTTCTTCGCCAACGCAATCCTGAGTAAACTCTACAGGCATATATTCAAACTCCCTGGAAATCCTGGTTTCAGGGAGTTTGGGTATTTTTAATTTTCAAATCAAATAATTTGCAAACAACTGGTTCAGTTGAATATGCCAGAAGCCGGGCTAAATTAATTCGACAACAGCGTTAGTTGCATCAACGGTTGATACCTGGCTATCGCTATTCAGATCTCTGGTTAAAACCCCATCGGCAATCGCCTGTTGCACAGCTTGCTCAACTGCATCCGCTTCATTGGACAGTTTCAACCAACGAAGCATCATTGCAGCGCTTAAAATTGATGCGTAAGGGTTTGCTATACCCTGACCTGCAATATCAGGTGCAGAACCATGGATAGGCTCAAACAGGCCACAACCATCACCAAGGGAAGAAGAAGCCAGCAATCCCATAGAACCAGCCAGAACACTCGCCTCATCAGATAAAATATCACCAAACATATTTTCAGTTAATATCACATCAAAATGAGCCGGCTCCTGGATCAACTTCATCGCACAGGAATCAACTAATTGATGCTCAAGTTGAATTTCAGGATAATTTTCTGCAACATAACCCGTAACAACATCTCTCCACAAACGAGAAGTTTCCAGAACATTTGCTTTATCAACAGACGTTAGTCGCTTGTCTCTCTGCATAGCCAGTTCACAAGCAACTTTGGTAATTCTTTCAACCTCTCTCACCGAATATCGACACTCATCCGTCGCAAAATCCTTACCTTTGTGTTTCGCTCCAAAATAGATCCCACCGGTTAATTCTCTGACAACAATAAAGTCAACATTTTTTAACAACTCAGGTTTTAAAGGCGAAGCATCCAGTAATGTCGGGAAGACCGTTAAAGGGCGAATATTTGAAAAAACATTCAGTTCACTTCTTAGTTTTAAGAGTCCCTGCTCCGGGCGAACTTTATTATTTGGATCGTCCCACTTTGGACCGCCAATTGCCCCTAAAAAAACAGCATCAGCTGACTTACAGGCGTTTATCGTTTCCTCAGGAAGAGGGTTTCCGGTCGCATCGATAGCACAACCACCAATTAAATAATCAGACATTTCAAACTGATGGGAAAATTTTTCAGCGATAGCATTAAGTACCCTGACAACTGATTCAGATACTTCCGGTCCAATTCCATCACCTGGTAAACAGGCTATTGTAAATTTCATTAACTATATCTCACTTGTTGTTTTTCAAATGTATCAATTTTCTCTTCTCGACTTAAAATAAAATCCAGCTGGTCCATTCCATTCAAAAAACAATAACGAGAAAATGGCTCTAACGTAAAGGCAATCGTTTTATCTTCAGCGGTTATACATTGTTGTTCAATATCAACGGTAATACTCTTGCCATTCAGCCCAGACAAAAACTCATGCTCTTCAGCTGAAACAATAACTGGTAATAATCCATTTTTAACGGAATTATTTTTAAATATATCCGCTATAGAAGTACTGATTACCACTTTGATCCCAAAATCGACCAGTGCCCAGGGCGCATGTTCTCGAGACGAACCACATCCCAGATTATCTCCTGCAATAAGTATACTGCTATCACGAGTCTCTGCTTTATTGAGTACAAAATCTTTAACCTCAGCTCCGTGACTATCATAACGCCAGTTAGAAAATAAAAACTGACCAAGTCCCTTTTTATTCGTGATTTTTAAATGTTCTGCAGGAATAATCTGATCAGTATCAATATTCGATATGTCTAGTACTGCAGCAGTTCCTGTTACTTTATTAACAATCTGCATTATGCTACCGCCTTAATTTGAGATGCATCAGTGACCTTACCGGCAACTGCCGACGCAGCGGCTGTTGCGGGACTAGCCAGTAAAGTCCTTCCACCTGGCCCCTGTCTTCCTTCAAAGTTTCTGTTACTCGTGCTCACACAAACTTGTCCAGGTAAAATAATATCACCATTCATTCCCAGACACATTGAACACCCAGGTTCACGCCATTCTGCACCCGCCTCAATGAATATTTTGTCCAGCCCTTCCTTTTCAGCCTGGCTCTTCACCTGATGAGAACCTGGTACTATCATTGTCCTTACATTTTTTGCTACTTTATGACCTTTGAAAACTGCAGCCGCACTTCTTAAATCAGATATTCGAGAATTCGTACAACTACCAATAAATACGACATCAACATTCTTTCCTATCATAGCGTCTTTCGCTTTAAAGCCCATATAATCAAGCGCATGTTGTGCCGAATTTTCTGGTATCAGCTCTGTAACAGGGATACCCATTTCTGGATTTGTTCCAAATGTAATCATTGGCTTTACTTCACTAGCATTCAATACGATCAAACTGTCAAACTCAGCGCCTTCATCAGTATAGAGATTTGACCAGTCACTAACGGCTTTATTCCAATTTTCACCATCAGGCGCATAAGGTCTTCCTTGTAAATAATCAAAAGTCACTTGATCAGGTGCAATCATTCCCGCCCTTGCTCCCGCTTCAATTGACATATTACACACCGTCATTCGCTCTTCCATATTCAACGCTTTAATCGCTTCACCAAAGTACTCGATAACATGACCAGTAGCACCACCAATTCCAATCTGAGAAATAATTGCCAGCACCAGATCTTTTGCTGAAACATTTTCAGACAATACACCATCAACTCTTATTCCCATTGATTTTGATTTACGTTGTGGAATACATTGTGTGGCAAATGTATAACCGACTTCACTAGTTCCAATACCAAATGCCAAAGCACCAAAAGCTCCATGAGTACTCGTATGGCTATCACCGCAAACAACGGTTTGTCCAGGTTGAACAATCCCCTGCTCCGGGGCAACAACATGAATAATTCCCTGCCTGTCATCTCCCAGTTCAAACAATGTTATATTAAACGCTTCACAATTTGCTTTTAGCTTTTCAACTTGCAGCTTTTCTTTTTCACCGTTAAACAGATACTCTCCAGATTCTGTCGCTGGTGTCGTTGGAGTAGAATGATCCATCGTCGCAAAGGTTCTATCCGGGCGGCGTAGCTTTAAGCTTCTGGAACGCAACATATCAAAAGCCTGCGGAGAGGTTACCTCATGAATTAAATGAGTATCAATATAAAGAACCGCAGGTGTATCAACACTTTCTACTGATACCTGATGCGCATCCCAAACTTTATCAAAAAGCGTTTTCTTCATACAAATTCCTGCTCAATATTGTGTTTAAAAAATTTTCTACAAACATGACATTCAAATATAGCTATCAAATACAACTAACAAACATAGTCGTTATCATTAGTCAGATAACAAGCTGTTTAAAACAAAAAAACCCTGTAGTGTTACTACAGGGTTTTTTATTCTTAAATACAAAAATCCCCGTCAATAATTGACAAGGAGGAGTAACAAACTATTTTGAATTATTTGCGTCATATGTTCACTAACATCATGTTTCTATCAGTTAAACCAGTGCTTACTGGCTCTATTATAAATAATACGGCTTTTAAATATTTCTTTATCTGCTCAAATCTAATGAATCCAGTGATATTTGTCAAATAATTTCTGGTTAACCTTTTGACCGGCGATTAATAAAAGAAGTAGGGTTAACGTTTCGACCGTTCTTTAAAATCTCATAATGGACGTGTGCTCCGGTTGAACGACCTGAATTTCCCATTAACGAAATAATTTGGCCTTTACTGACAACATCTCCTTTTTTCACCATTGCCTTTTTATTATGTCCGTATCGAGTCACAAAACCATCACCATGATTGATTTCTATTAATAATCCATAGCCATATCGATCACCTACCCAGGAAACAATACCCGCCGCAGTACTGATAACGCTATTACCTTCTTTACCTGCAAAATCAACCCCTGCATGCCAGGCAGGTTTACCAGTAAAGGGATCATTTCTTTCACCATAAAATGAAGACATCCAGCCTTTCTTAATTGGCCGACCAGAAATGTAACGCTCCACACCCATGTGTTTATCCATCAATAAAGACTCTAATACATTTAATTGCTGCTCGCGAGAATCTAACTGTTGATCAATATTATCCAGCGATCCCAGTAAACCTGACAAATTAGCACTCTTTGAAATGGAAGCTCTTTCTGGACCACCTATCGCGGGGTTCTGACTAAAGTTAAACTCCTTAGCATCTAACCCGGCAACCTTGATAATGCGCTCCCCGGCAGCATTTAATCGCCTGACATGAGCTTGCATCATACCAAGCCGGGCAGCAAGCGCGTTCAATTTGTGCTCAGAGGACTTTTTCGCATGACTTAATTCAAGCCACTGATCGGCTAACTCCTGTTTCCAGTTATCGATTGTCACTTGTTCAACATTAGCAACCTGAGCCTTTTTAAGCGCAAAAACATACCCGCTAACACCTGCTAGCATAGGTAATATAACCAACGCCCCAAAAACACTGTACAAATAGCGGTTTTTTAGCTTGATGCTTCTCATACCTTGCGGTGATCTTTGTAAAATTGTAATACTCATTGAAAACTCTTTTTACTAATACATACCATAATGTTTGTGTTATGTTAAAATTCCAATATAAAAGTAGAACATCACCTTTATAGACATAACGTCAAACCATAACAAGCTTCTAAACTAACAAGCACACGCTTCCAGATAACACAAATGGATAAAAACCATAACAAAAACATACTGTTAAAGTCAGCCTTTTAATATATGAATCGTCGACCCACTCACAATATAACTAATCTGGTTTCTCAGCCAAATGGCGAAATAAAATCACTTTTAGATCAACTAGCCAAAATCCAAACACTGAACGATACCTTAAAAAACAAGCTAAATGCAACAGCGATTAAACATTGCCGAATAATAAATTTGCGTAAAAGTACGCTGGTCATCGCTGTAGACAGCCCCGCCTGGGCTAATAAAATACGATTTCAACTCCCTGATTTATTGTCATTTTTTCGTGAAAAAGGCTATTTTGGACTCGCTAATATTGAAGTTATCGTCCGCCCGGAATAGTTCTTTAGTAATAAAGTTATAAAATTAACAAATATTAGAAGTTCATCGTAATTATCTTGCGAATAGAGGTGAATGGTAGAATTTCAAGCCGTTATTATCGCATAAGCAAATAAAACTCTATTCTCTGTACTCTATGAAAGGAACTTTCCACAAAATGGAGCGCTTTAATAAACAACAAAAAAAGCTCAAAAAACGAACAACTGTCATTTCTTGAGCTTTGGTATTTAATTAAACAACATTTTAGCGCTTATTTATCAGACAGCCAGACCTGGTTTCATAATATAAGAAATTGGAGCCGCATCAGCATCTTCAAAGGTAACAACCTCCCAGGCTTCCGCATCAGCAACAAGAGCTCTCAATAATTTATTATTTAGATCATGACCTGATTTAATTCCAGTAAAGGCTCCAACCAGACTATTGCCCAGCAAATAAAGATCACCAATTGCATCCAGGATTTTATGCTTTACAAATTCGTCATCATATCTCAGACCATCTTCATTCAATACTCGGTATTCATCAAGAACAATAGCATTGTCCATACTGCCACCTTGAACCAGGTTTTTAGCACGTAAATGCTCAATGTCATTCATAAAGCCAAAAGTACGGGCTCTACTCACTTCTTTCACAAAAGAAGTTGCTGAAAAATCAATTTCTGAAAATTTAGAGCTTGTCGAAAAAACAGGATGCTCAAAATCGATCCCAAATGACACTTTAAAGCCGTCAAAAGGTTCAAAAATTGCTTTTTTATCACCTTCAACCACTTCAATACGCTTTTTGATACGAATAAATCGCTTAGCCTTGTTTTGTTCTTCAACGCCCGCGGACTGAATAAGAAAAACAAAAGGTCCTGCGCTACCATCCATAATGGGAACTTCAGGGGCAGAAACATCAATATAGGCATTATCAATGCCAAGCCCAGCCATAGCTGCTAATAAATGCTCTACTGTCGATATCCGTACATCATCTTTAACCAGACAAGTCGAAAGCGTTGTATCACCCACATTTTCAGGGGCTGCACAAATTTCAACCACAGGGTCAAGATCGATCCGTCTAAAAACGATACCTGAATCGACTGGTGCCGGACGTAAAGTCAGATAAACTTTATCACCGGTATGAAGGCCAACACCTGTCGCTCTAATTGCAGTCTTAAGCGTACGTTGTTTAATCATAATTGAATGACTCTCCAATTAACATCACATTAAGCTCACTATTTTGGGGTTATCGTCCCTATATTCAAGGTCGATAACTCAAACAGTGCTCACGGATAAACTAAACTCATCGGATGAGTTACTTTAAATTTCGCCGCATATTAGCACAAACTCCAACACATAACACGTTTCCTCACCCTGTACTCGCAGAGTTTCACCAAATTTAACTCATTTTGTAGATACATAGACAGCAATATAAGCAATAGGTTGTAAATTATTCCAAAAAATGCTGTTTTTTATATCTATAGGTTAAAACCACCAATATTTTGTTAAAAAAACAGAAAAAAGAACAACGCTAATATAAAAGGAGAAGGGGGTCCTCAATATTAGCCATTGTTGTTCATTAGCCTGTGTGAGTCCATTCATCTTATCTGTATCTTAGCGCTGTACAATTCACAGCCGATACAGGCATTAACCTACCTGTAAAATTAATATCTGCCTGTAAAATCAATAAGTTAGTCAGCCTGTTTACGCAGAAATGCTGGAATATCAAGATAATCCATATCACTACCTACAGCCTGCTTAGGCTGTGTTGCCTGCTGACGTAAAATAGTTGGTCTTTCCAGTTCAGGGTAATTATTACTTCCATCGGCTCTTCGAGTATTGTCTACCTCAACTTTCGGCGCTGATACCGTATGTTGCCCAATTCCTGTCGCAACAACAGTCACTCTTATTTCATCTTTAAGTTCAGGATCAATTGCGGTTCCAATAACAACCGTTGCATCATCAGCAGCAAAATCCTGCACCACACTGCCCACATCAGAGAATTCATCAATACTCATATCTTCACCTGATGTAATATTAACCAATATCCCTTTTGCGCCGGCAAGATTAACATCTTCCAGTAGAGGGCTAGATACCGCCAGTTCTGCCGCTCGACGAGCACGGTCTTCACCATTGCCAATACCATTACCCATCATAGAAGTTCCCTGCTCTGACATTACCGTTCTAACATCAGCAAAATCCACATTGATCAGGCCTGGACAGGTCATTAATTCAGCAATTCCCTGAACAGCACCATGAAGTACATCATTTGCAGCTCTGAAGGCTTCCGTTAATTTTTTACCCTTCATGACATTAAGTACTTTATCATTAGGTACAATAATTAATGAATCAACATGCTGACGAAGTGCAGCAATTCCTTCATCGGCAACACTCATTCTTTTCTTCATTTCAAAAAAGAAAGGTTTAGTAACAACAGCGACAGTTAACACGCCAAGTTCTTTAGCGATTTCAGCGATCACCGGTGCGGCCCCAGTGCCAGTTCCACCACCCATTCCGGCGGTGATAAAAACCATATCAGTATCCGTTAAAAGCTCAGCAATTCTTTCACGGTCTTCAATAGCGGCCTGACGTCCAATTTCGGGATTTGCCCCTGCACCAAGCCCTTTGGTAATTGTAGTGCCCAGTTGAATCGTCATAGTTGCTAACGATCGGTTCAATGCCTGTGCATCGGTATTAGCACAAATAAACTCAACACCATCAACACTGGATTTCAGCATGTGTTCAACAGCGTTACCGCCGCCGCCGCCCACTCCAATCACTTTGATTACTGCATTTTCACGACAGTTATCAACTAATTCAAACATATTAGCCATGTTATTTCCCCTTCGTTTTATTAACTCAATGTTAAAATCTAAAATCTAAAAATAAAATTATCTGATAATTCTTTTAAAACCCGCTAAACCACTGCTTCATGCGTTGGACTAGCTTGCCAAGCCCTGACTCACTCTCATCATAATTATGATGTTGTGTATTTTGCTGCTGACCGTACAATAACAAGCCAACTCCTGTAGAGTGAATGGGGTTTCTCACAACGTCTACCAGCCCCTGAATACCTTGTGGTAAACCAAGCCTGACTGGCATATGAAAAACTTCTTCTGCCAACTCCATCAAACCTTCCATTTTGGATGAGCCACCAGTCATTACAATTCCTGCGGGAATAATTTCTTCAAAACCACTACGTCTTAATTCAGCCTGAACTAAAGTAAACAATTCTTCATATCTTGGCTCAACAACTTCCGCAAGAGTTTGTCGCGAAAGTCTGCGCGAATTTCTATCGCCGACGCCAGGAACCTCAATCGTATCTTCCAGAGAAGTTAGCTGGCGTAATGCGCAGGCATATTTAATTTTTATATCTTCAGCGTGTTGAGTAGGTGTTCTTAATGCAACCGCAATGTCATTAGTAACCTGATCGCCAGCAATAGGGATAACTGCGGTATGCCGAATAGCACCTTCAGTAAACACTGCAATATCAGTTGTCCCCCCACCGATATCAACAATACAGACTCCAAGTTCTTTCTCATCACTCGTTAATACCGAATAAGAGGAAGCAAGTTGCTCCAAAATAATATCGTCAACGTCCAACCCACAGCGACGGATGCATTTAACAATGTTCTGAGCCGCACTTACAGCACCAGTTACCATATGAACTTTAGCTTCAAGACGAACCCCTGACATACCTACTGGCTCACGAATTCCTTCCTGATTATCTATCACAAATTCTTGCGGTAAAATATGCAGAATTCTCTGATCCGCTGGTATTGCAACAGCCTTAGCCGCGTCAATGACTCGCTCAACATCACCCGCATTAACCTCACTATCTCTGATTGCAACAATGCCATGAGAATTTAAACTTTTAATATGACTACCGGCAATACCAGCAAACACCGAGTGAATCTGACACCCTGCCATTAACTCAGCCTCTTCTACGGCACGCTGTATCGATTGCACAGTGGATTCAATATTAACCACAACACCCTTTTTTAATCCGGTTGAAGGGTGGCTACCAATACCAATAATATCCGTTGAACCTTCCGTTCCAATTTCACCAACAATAGCAACAACCTTGGAAGTGCCAATATCTAATCCAACAATCAGTTTTTTATCTTGTATCTTTGACATAATAAGTGGCTCTCTTTAGCCGTTTACAACGGGGTCACCGCTAGTTTGTGATTCATTTTCGTTTTGCCACTCAACTGCCAGACCATTGTGATAACGTAAATCAATCGATTTAATTTTACTTTTATTCTGAATAGAAGAAAAAACTCTGACAAGTCGGTCCACGCGTTCCGTTCTCTGTTTTCTTCCCAAATTTAACTCCAGGCCATTCATAAATTTCATCCGCCAGTTTTTAACCGGGTCAATATACAATCCCTGCAACTCCAAAGACAATAATTCAAACTGCCTTTTCACCTGCTTAAACTCTCTCCATACGCGCTGGTAATGTTCCAGCTCAACGGTTTCACTATGATAAAAATTAATTTCAGGTAATTGGCTAAAAAGCACTTCATTACCAACCTGTTTAATCTTTGTTCCTTTTTGAGTTAAAATAAAATCATCTACTCTGGCAACCGGTTTGTGTTCAACAACCTTAAAAACGAGTTGTTCTGGCCACACTTTTCGTATTTCAACCGACTGAATCCAGTCAATACTTTTAGCTGCCTGCTGTAAATCATCCAGGTCAATTGACAACAGTCCTTTTACTTTCTGTTGCTGCATAAAATCCTGTATGTCAGACGCTTTCAAATAATGCGTATCGCCTTCTAACAGAACACGCTGCACTGGCCAGATATTACTCCAGAATTGTTTTCCCATCGTCACAACAAAAAACACAGTAGAACCAATCATTAACAATAATAATAAACGTACAAAAATTTTACTTGCATTCAGTTCTCTCTTCGGAAAATTAATCCAGGATGAATACTGTTTTTTTATTGCCATTTTTGATTTGGTCATATCCTGGCACCATTATCAAAACTTGTATCCAGAATATGGAGAACTAAATCTTTAAAACTAACACCGACCGCATTTGCTGCTTTAGGTACAAGTGAGGTTTCCGTCATACCAGGAACTGTATTGGCTTCTAAAATAAGAAACTCACCATCAATACCATCTCGAATAAAATCAACTCTTCCCCAACCCTGACAGCCTAATAATTCAAAAACTCTCAAAGCCAATTGACTTAAAAAAGCTTCTTCACCATCGGATAAACCACTTGGACAAAAATACTCAGTAGTATTCGCCTGATATTTTGCTTCATAATCATAAAAGTCTCTTGGCGTCTGCATGCTGATACTGGGCAACGCCACACCTTTCAAAATGGAAACCGTATACTCTTTACCAGAAATAAAACTTTCTATTAACGCATAATCATCAAATTGATGCGCCAGCTTAACCGCTGTAATCAATTCATCAGGTGTTCTAACTTTAGACATACCGACGCTGGAGCCCTCATTTACCGGTTTAACAAATAAAACAGGTCCTAACCTCGCAAAAATAAGTCTGGCAGCATCTTGATCAAATGGCTCATTTTTTCTTATCGCACTAAATTGAGCTGTAGCAATCTCAGCCTGCTGAAATAATCTTTTACTCAACAGCTTATTCATCGAAACAGATGCGCCTGAAACATTTGATCCAGTAAAAGGGATCCCCAATACTTGCAGGAACCCCTGCACAACACCATCTTCACCATCTCTCCCGTGAAGCGCAATAAAAGCTCTTGTTATCTTCTGCTCTGACAAAGACTGATAAAGGTCTTTCTGAGTATCAATTTTTACAACATCAACACCAGCAGCCGTCAGTGCAAGATAAATCGCCTGTCCAGAACTTAATGAAACCTCTCGCTCAGCTGAACAACCACCGCACAAAACAGCGACTCGACCGTAATCCTCAGCTTTTCGGGTTAAATTTAATTTTTCATTCATTAAGTTCATATTCAAATATCTGTTTAATCAACTCTACTGACTAATTTCTCTATAATCATTTACAAATAACAACTGATTTTCTGACCAGTTTTTTGCAATACCACCAACATTTCCCGCCCCCTGAGTAACAACAAGGTCATCATCTTTAAGCACTGCAGCCAGAGTCGATTCCAGTTCAGAGCGATCTTCTACAAAGATAGGATCAAGTTGTCCTCTTTGACGAATTGAACGACAAAGTGATCGAGCATCAGCTCCGGCTATCGGTGACTCTCCGGCAGAATAAACATCTAGCATAATCAAGACATCGACTCGAGAAAGCACCGAGGAAAAATCTTCAAATAAATCTCTGGTTCGAGTATAACGATGAGGCTGAAAAACCATAACCAGTCTTTTATCTTTCCAGCCATCCCTCACCGCACTGACTGTTGCCGCAACTTCAGTAGGATGATGACCATAATCATCGACCAACAAAATCTTTCCAGCATTAGTCTCATATTCACCACAAAACTGAAAGCGTCGTCCAATTCCACCAAAATTTTGCAGTGATTTCACCAATGCAGGCGCTCTGACTCCATCCTCGTTAGCCACTGCAAAAGCAGCCAGAGAATTAAGTACGTTATGCTTACCTGGCATATTAAGTTTAATTTCGAGTAATCCTGGCTTACCTTTACGTTTAACTTTATAAAAACTAACTGCGCCTTCCTGATGAAATTCTACCGCCTGATAATCAACCCCTTCCGAAAATCCGTAAGTAACATAAGGTCTCATCAGTGAAGGAATAATCTGCTTAACGCCATCATCATCGCCGCACAATACTGCTAAACCATAAAAGGGCAAATTGTGCAAAAACTCAACAAACGTCTGTTTAACTTTCTCAAAATCACCATCATAAGTTTCCATATGATCCATATCAATATTGGTCACTACCGATACCATAGGCTGCAAATGTAGAAAAGAGGCGTCACTTTCATCAGCCTCGGCAATAAAGTAACGGCTTTTTCCTAAACGTGCATTGGCTCCAAGACGGTTTAACAATCCACCAATCACAAATGTTGGGTCTAACCCGGCATCACCAAAAATTGTTGCTAACAGACTCGTTGTCGTTGTTTTTCCATGTGTGCCAGCTATTGCAACACCATGTCTGAATCGCATAAGCTCAGCTAACATTTCAGCTCTGGGAACAATTGGAATTCTTCTCGAACGTGCAGCTTCTAGCTCGGGATTATTTTTTGGTATTGCCGTGCTCACAACAACGACATCAGCGCCCAATACATTATTAGCGGTATGCTGATGAAAAACTTCAGCGCCTAATGAAACTAATCGTTTGGTCACAGGCCCATCACCAGGATCTGAACCAGTAACCAGATAACCCTGGTTTAAAAGTACTTCAGCAATACCACACATACCGGCACCGCCAATTCCAATAAAATGAATAGACCGAATACGCCGCATTTCTGGAATGTCAATTTGCGCATTATTAATAACTTGATTATCGACTCTTCTCACGCTTTCACTCCAAATACATTACAATAGTCGGCGACTTTCTCAGCTGCATTTAATAAAGCGGCGTTTTTTGCTCGACCTGCTATTTCATTTATTTTTTCTGGCTGACTAATCAGCTGATTAATTTCTGATATACAACTCGTACTGGTCAGTTCCTTCTCCTGAACACAAATTGCTCCACCCTGTTCAACCAGCCAACTTGCATTCACTGCTTGATGATCATCAACGGCATAAGGAAAAGGCACAAATATTGCGCAAATTCCAACTGTTGAAACTTCCGACACAGTAGATGCACCAGCTCGACAAATAATGATATCTGCCCATTCAAATGCTTCGCTCATTTTTTCAATAAACTCACACAAAACAACACTTTCTTTATTCGCCAGTTGATTCGCGGCATAAAATTTCTGTGTTTCTATTATTCTGTTTTTTCCGACCTGGTGTTTTACCTTCACTTTTCCCAGCAATAGCGACTCTTTCAACAATACAGGTATGTTTTTATTCAATGCCAGCGCACCACGGCTACCGCCTACGACCAGCACATTAATAACTGAGCTTTCGGTGTTATTCAGCTCAATAGGTACCTTTTTCTCTTTCGTATTGAGCATTTCAATTTCTTTTCGTACCGGATTACCTACGGTTTCAACTTTGTTTGCAGGTTGAAAAGCTCCCGGGAATGCCTGAAATATTTTTCTCGAAAATATGCCAAGAACTTTGTTAGTAAAACCAGCTATCGCATTCTGCTCGTGAATAACCAATGGAGTTCTGGTTAAAAAGGCAGCGATACCACCAGGACCTGATGCAAAACCACCAAAACCAATCACTACTTCTGGTTTTACTTTTTTTAATACTTTTATCGCCTGATAAATCGCTTTACATAAAGTTAATGGTGCAGCAATCCAACCAGTAATCCCATTACCTCTTAAGCCGGAAACAGAAATTAAATTCAGATTAATTGAGTGCCCGGCAACTAACTGCTCTTCCATTCCGCCCCTGGAACCCAGCCAGTCAACATTCCAGCCTTTCTGCTTTAATGAGTTGGCGACCGCTATTCCAGGAAAAATATGTCCCCCGGTTCCACCCGCCATAATTAATGCCGTAGATTGTCTGTGTAGCTGGTTCATTATTTTTTTCCCCCAGCTTTCTTTCTGACACCGGGCTGTGTATTTTCCTGCAATCTATTTTCGTAATCTATCCGTAATAAAATTGCGACGGCCATTCCGCAGGCAATCAGGCTGTTTCCACCATAACTGATAAATGGTAAAGTTAAGCCTTTAGTCGGTAACGCTCCGCTAGTCACCCCCATATTGATCAACGCCTGAAAGGTTAACCAGAAGCCTATTCCGTAAGCGAGATAAGCAGCATAAGGTTTTTCTAATAATAATGCGGCGCGACCAATTTTCATTGAACGAAAAAAGAACACAAAGAATAATCCTAATACGAAAGCGACACCAAGCAACCCTAATTCTTCAGCTAATACCGCAAAAATAAAATCGGTGTGCGCCTCAGGTAAATAAGATAATTTCTGCAAACTATTACCCAGGCCCTGCCCCCAGATACCGCCTCTACCAAAAGCGATTAGCGATTGTGTAAGCTGATAACCACTTCCAAAGGGATCAGCCCATGGATTTAAAAACGTCATTAACCGTTCAAGACGATAGGGCTGACTCACGGCAATTAAAGCCAGAATTCCCCCAACGGCCAATGATAAACCGATAAACTGCCATAAACGCGCTCCCCCCAGAAATAACATTGCCAGAGAAGTTGCCAGAATAACAACTGACGCACCAAAATCAGGTTCTAACAACAAAAGACCAGTGATTATTGCCAGTACTAATAATGGTTTAACAAAACCGGTAATCTGAGTCTGTAACTCATCAGTACGTCTCACCAGATACCCGGCAAGGTATACAACGACAAACAATTTAATGGCTTCTGAAACCTGAAAAGTTAATGGTCCAATGGCAAACCAGCGTCGACTACCATTAACCGTCCGGCCAGCAAAAAGTACAAAAACAAGCAGTATCAATCCCAACACTAATAAATAGGGCCCATATTTTTGCCAGCGAGAAACCGGTTGAGTTAACACCACGCAAACACAGACAAGAGAGATCAACAAATAAATAAAATGACGAATAACAAAATAGTCAGTCTTTCCATTCAAACTATTTTCAGCAAAATAAAGTGAACTAGACGTCACCATAATCATACCAATAGCAACAAGTGTTAAGACGGTCACGACCATGACTTTGTCATACCACAATGGAGAATTCGTTACCTTATTCATGCGCAATTCCTTACTGCATGCGTAAATGCATCACCACGAACTTCGAAATTACGGTACATATCCAGGCTTGCGCAAGCAGGCGACAATAAAACCAGGTTTCTACCCGGCGAACTATTATTTTCCTGACATTCTGTTTTTGAACCTCTCAACAAATAGCCTCTGGCAATACTTACTGCGTCATCCATATCTTTTGCCAGCTGATATTTACTTTTATCAACCAGATTAGTGAAACGCTCTGCATCTCTTCCCATAAAAATACAGTAATTCACTTTTTTCTGGAAAATATCCTTTAATACACTCAGATCACTACCTTTTGAATCGCCACCGGCAATCAGCACAACCTGAGAGTAATAATCACCATCAATGCTGTCCAGTGCAGCACAGGTCGCCCCCACATTAGTTGCTTTTGAATCATTGATCCAGTCTGTCTGTTGACGCTTATCAATAAGCTGAAAACGATGAGGCAAACCTGAATATGCTTTTATTTCATTAACTATCTTTTCATTAATTTCAACACCAGCTTCACTCACCAATGCTAATGCAGCTAGTATATTGCTCCAGTTCTGAGCACCAACAATATTCAAATCGTTAACATTAACGATTGGCTGGCCATCAGCGACTAACCATGTCTGGTCTGCCATATTTTCAACACGATATTTTGAGCCACTATTTTTCAGACTAAACGAAACAGAATCTCTATTCTCTTCTGGGTAAGTTAGCTTGTCATCGAAGTTACACACCAGTGACTTTGCATGATGATATATCGTTAACTTGGATTTTTTATAATGCTCAAAATCAGGATACCTATCCATATGATCTTCTGAAATATTAAGTACTACTGCGGCATCCGGTTTTAGCGAGTGCGATGTGTCTAACTGAAAGCTGGACAACTCAAGAACATAAACATCGGCATCATTTTCTGGTAAAAAGTCCAATACGGGCTTACCAAAATTGCCGCCAATCTGAGCATTGATTCCTGCTGCTTTTAAAAATCGATAAGTTAAGTCTGTAACAGTACTCTTGCCATTGGAGCCTGTAATTGCAATCACCTTACTGCGATTAAGTTGAGCAAATAATTCAATATCTCCTATAACAGGAACACCCGCAAAAATTGCACTTCTAACTCTTTCGTTCTCAGGTGATACACCAGGACTCAAAATGATCTTTTCCGCCTGATTAAGCAAATTCTGATCGATATCCCCAAACCAGCTGGCCTGACAATAAGAAAGCTCGTCAAGAGTCTCTTTTCCTGAAGGAGTATCTCGAGTATCAAATACAAAGAATGGTTTTTTAATTCTCTGAAAATAGCGCGCAGCTGCAATTCCAGACATTCCCAGTCCGAAAATACAGATTAACTTGCTAATTTCATTATTCTTCATTTTTTTCTTTATTTCCCGATCTTCTCTTTATTAATTAAGATTCTCTTTTCTTAGCGAATTTTTAAAGTAGCCAGCCCTACCAGCACAAGTACCACAGAAATGATCCAGAAACGTACAATAACCCTGGGCTCTGGCCAGCCCTTCAATTCATAGTGATGATGAAGCGGCGCCATGTTAAATATTCTTCGTCCGGTTAACTTAAAGGAGGCAACCTGAAGAATGACAGAAATAGTTTCCATCACAAAAATACCGCCCATAATAAACAACACTAGCTCTTGTCGAACAATCACAGCAACAGTCCCTAATGCAGCCCCTAATCCCAGCGAACCAACATCCCCCATAAAAACCTGTGCGGGATAGGTGTTGAACCATAAAAAACCTAATCCGGCACCAGCCATTGCACCACAAAATATAATAAGCTCACCCGTTCCGGGTATATACGGAATCTCCAGATAAGCAGAAAAATTTATATGACCGGTAACATAAGCAAAAATACCCAGTGCACCAGCAACCAGGACCGTTGGCAAAATAGCCAGTCCATCTAACCCGTCGGTTAAATTAACCGCATTGCTAGTGCCAACAATCACAAAATAAGTCAACACCACATAAAAAATCCCCAGACTGATTGCAACATTCTTAAAAAATGGAAAAATCAGTTCAGTTTCTGCTGGCAATTCAGCGGAACTATATAAATAGATAGCAGCAACAATACCGACAACCGATTGCCAGAAATATTTCCACCGCGATGCCAGACCTTTAGGATCCTTATAAACCAGCTTTCTGTAATCATCAATCCAACCAACAAGACCAAATCCTAGCGTTGTCAGTAACACAGTCCAGACAAAACGATTTTCAAGATTAGACCAGAGAATGGTTGAAACTGTGATTGCAATTAAAATCAACGCGCCGCCCATTGTTGGTGTACCCGCCTTACTCAAATGAGACTGCGGACCATCATCTCGTACCGTTTGACCAATTTGCTTTCCAGATAATTTTCTTATCATCAAAGGGCCTAACAACAGTGCAATCAGCAAAGCAGTTAAAACCCCCAGAATTCCTCGGATCGTCAGATAGCTAAATAAATTAAATCCAGAATGGTATTGCTGTAAATATTCAGTAAGCCAGAGCAACATATTTAATACTCCCCTTCAGGTGAATCGACACTCGTTTTCTGGTTTGCCATATCCTCTGATAAAGAAAATACAACCTCTTCCATATGCGCACTACGAGAGCCTTTAACCAACATCGTCGTATTACTCTTAACTTCCTGCATTAATTTTTTTATTAATTTTTTCTTTTCGGTAAAATGTTCACCTTTACCATTAAATCTGGCATGAGAAAACTGTGTCAAAATTCCACAGGAGTACATTTTATCAATGCCCGCCTGTGTCGCCAGCTCACCAATTTTTTCATGGCATTCTCGACCAAATTGCCCCAGCTCGGCCATATCGCCAATCACCAGGATTCTTTCATCGTCATAACCTTTCAACAAATCTATTGCTACTTTCATAGAGTCCAGATTCGCATTGTAAGTATCATCAATCACACAACAACCATTAGTCAGTTTTTTCATCGTCAATCGCCCTGAAACCAATGGCGTATTCTCCAACCCCTTCACCACTTGCTCCAGGCTATGGTTAAGCGCCAGAGCACAAGCAGCTGCTGCCAGAGCGTTATTAACATTATGCCGGCCTGCCAGCGGTACATTGACCCGTTTTGTCAGCCCTTTAAAGACCAGGTCAAACTGCGGACAATGCTCATTGTCCATATTAATATTTTTAGCAACTAAATCTGCGTTTCCAATGGCAGAAAAAGTAAAGATTGTGTTATTAATGTGCTTCTTCCAAAAATCAGCAAACTCATCATCA
This sequence comes from Kangiellaceae bacterium, assembly GCA_016743995.1. GTDB lineage: Bacteria > Pseudomonadota > Gammaproteobacteria > Enterobacterales > Kangiellaceae > Aliikangiella. The sequence continues at coordinate 18,201 of JADGFG010000018.1, forward strand.
TTATTAACAACAGCAATACCGTTCTTTTTTAACTCTGAATAAATCTCCCCTTTTGCTCTGGCGACCCCCTGCAAATCACCAAACCCTTCAAGGTGAGCTGCGGCGACATTATTAATCACAGCCACATCAGGCTGTGTTAAAGACGCCGTATAGGCAATTTCTCCGGGATGATTCGCGCCTAACTCAATCACAGCAAATTCATGCTCTCTACTCATCTCCAGAAGCGTTAGTGGCGCCCCAATTTCATTATTAAAATTGCCATGCGTTGCCAGGGTACAACCTGAATTTCGAAAAATTGATGCCAACATTTCTTTAACCGTTGTTTTACCGCTACTTCCAGTGATAGCGACACACCGAGCACTCGATTTTGAACGATTAAATCTGGCCAGTTCACCCAGAGCCAGTTTTGTATCTTTAACAATTAGTTGTGGAATATCTGACTCTATTGCTTTTTCCACAACAATTGCCGCTGCATTCTGGGCAATAACATCATCCAGAAAATGGTGTGCGTCAAAATGTGGGCCTTTAAGCGCAACAAATAACCCACCTTCTCTTCGCTCTCTACTATCGGTATACACCTGCGAAATTTCAACATCATCACCTGATAGTTGAGCATTAAGATGGTTAGCCAGAATTGATAATCTTGTTAAAATCATACTTTATACCTCTCGATTGCTTTTTCAGCAATTTCAAGGTCACTCAAATGTTTTTTCCGGGTTCCAATTATCTGATAGTCTTCATGGCCTTTTCCCGCAATTAATATGGCATCACCAGGCCTTGCTTTTTCAATCGCAGTGGCAATTGCCTGCTCTCTATCTTCAATGTACTGTGGTTTTTCAGGACGTTTAAACCCAGAAAAAATACCTTCTTTAATTTTATCTATCGACTCAGTTCTCGGATTATCCAATGTCACTACAACGCGATTTGCCAGTTTTTCAGCAATACGTGCCATTAACGGACGCTTGCCACTGTCTCTATCTCCACCACAACCAAAAATACACCAGATCAACCCGACACAATGCTCTCTGAGAGCCAATAACGACTGTTCCAGCGCATCAGGCGTATGCGCATAATCAACAACTGCAAGCGGTGTATTGGCATCACCAAACTTCTCCATTCTGCCAGGTGCTGAACGCACATTTTTTAAAGCTCTCAAAATGGGTGAAACATCTTTTAAAATACTACCCAGAGTAGCAATAACAATAAGCAGATTAGACAAGTTAAACTGCCCAATCAGTGGTGAGTCAAGCGAACCACTTCCCCATGGGGTATAAACCTTTGCATGTAAACCGGTAATAGAAAAAGAGATTTCTTCAGCCCACACCCAACGATTTAGATTTGACCCTGAAGTTGGCAGCTTGGTTGTTACCAGCCACTTTGTCGCACTAATTTCTTCATCCTTAGCCAGCTTACGTCCAAATTTATCATCCATATTAATGACAGCATTTTTTAAACCAGGCATTAAAAATAGCTTTCTTTTTGCCGCCGCATAATTTTCCATCGTCTCATGATAGTCAAGATGGTCTCGCGTTAAATTTGTAATAATTGCCGTATTAAACAGAACAGAATCAGCTCTGCCCTGGTCCAGTCCGTGTGATGATATTTCCATTGAGGCAAATTGTGCTCCCGCCTCCACAGCGTGTGACAAAATAGTCTGCATAGTGATCGCATCAGCAGTTGTATTTTCATTAACCTGCAACTGCCCACATCGCCCGACACCAAGCGTGCCCAACAAATAGCACTCAAAGTGCATTTTCTGTAACGTTCTGGCTATCAGGTAAGAACAACTGGTTTTTCCATTGGTTCCTGTCACGCCAATTGTTTTTAAAAAATGAGATGGGTGATCAAAATAATTTGAGGCTATCTGACTAATGGTAAGCTGTAAATTTTCAATCCAGATTACCGCATCAATTTTACTAATTAAATCGACATATTGTTCTTTATCATTCGCTTCAGAAAATATCAGGCTAGCACCTGAATCTAGTGCACTATTGATAAATTTCCGACCATCAGTCTGATGACCCGACATTGCAACAAAAGTATCACCCGGTTGTATCTTCCGGCTATCAAGTACAAGCCTTCCGACTTCAATATTAATTTGAGCATCACAAACCGGGCTATAACTCACCTCGGCCAACACTTGCTGTAATTGTGGTTTACCCATTACCGTCACCTGCAGCCTTAACATTCACAGCATAGTTTTCTTTTTGGTCCGGTTTCACGTTTAATAACCGCAATGCCTCTTCTGCTACTTTAGCAAAAACAGGAGCAGCAACATCACCCGCATAATATTCTTCACTATTGGGTTCATTCACAAAAACAACCATGGCTATTTTTGGATCACTGACAGGGGCTATACCAGCAAAAAATACAGTATATTGATCACCGTAGGACCCCGCTTCCGCTTTTCGAGCTGTACCGGTTTTGCCTGCAATTCGATAACCAAAAACTTTCGCCTTCGTTCCCGTACCGCCTTTAGCCACAACCGTCTCCATCATGTTGATGACCTGTTTGCTTACTTTTCGCGATAAAACCTGTTCTCCCTGAGGTACGCCTGTATTTCTGATTAATGACAACGGACGTTTAACACCATAAGCTCCCAGTACTGCATAAGCCTGCGCCAACTGAACCGGAGTAACCATAAAACCATAACCGAATGAAACATTGGCCTTCTCTATCGCACTCCAGTTATCTCGAAAATTCATTCTTCCCGCGCTTTCTCCAGGAAAACCACTGGCAGTGTCAACTCCAAAACCAACCTGATAAAAAGTTCTTAAAAACTCTTCATTTGTCATCATTTGTGCCAGTTTTGAAACCCCGACATTACTTGATTTTTGTAATACGCCACTCACATTGAGCAACCCATGATTACGGCTATCTTTCACCCAATAGCCATTAAGTCGATAACGGCCTGGAGACGTATTAATTTTACTCGATGGACTCACAACACCCGATTCAAGTGCACTGGCAACAGTAAAAGGCTTCGCAGTAGAGCCAGGCTCATAACTATCAACAAAAGCAGAGTTCCGAGTAAAGCGAGGATACCTGGAATCAAAACGGTTTGGGTTATAAGAAGGCTGGCTAATCAAGGCCAGAACCTCTCCAGAGTCCACATCCAGCATCACTAATGCGCCAGAGCGAGCTTTGTGTTTTAATACCGCTGTTTTTAATGCTTTGTACGCGATAGCCTGTATACGGCTATCGATACTTAACTTTAAGTCCAGTCCCTTTTCGGCCACTTTTATCACTTCTTCCTGCTCAATCACACGACGCTGTAAATCCAGTCTCACCTTTTCCTGACCAGACTCTCCACTCAATAAATCATTATAAGATTTTTCAAGTCCTTCTCGCCCTTTATCATCAACGTCAGTAAAGCCAACAAGATGCGCTGTAATTTCAGCCGATGGATAATAGCGTCGAAACTCATTTTGTAAATAAACACCGGGTAAATCTAATGTTTTAATCAGACTTGCCGTTTTTGGATCCAGATGTCTGGCAACCCAGGCAAAACGACGACCTTTACGCTTCACCATCCATTGCTTAAATTGTTTCGGTTTTTTATCTGCAATGACCGCCAACCGATTCCATCCGTCTTCGCTCAACAGAGGTGACTTCTCCATCACTTTGGTCATATCAACCCAGACTGATTTAACCGGCACACTGACCGCCAGTTCTATACCATTTCTATCGGTAATTACCCCTCGATGAGTCACTATCTTTTTATTTCTGACACTACGTGAATCAGCTTTACCATGTAGTACTTTCGACTCATCAACTTGCAAATAAGCCGCTCTGGCAAACAATCCTAAAAATGCTGTCGCCAGAGTTACCATCAAGACATAATAGCGACCCCGGCCTAAAGGAATTGAAGTAGGTTTTCTCGCATGACTCATAACGAAAGCACCACTTCATTTTTGGTAGTAACTTCAATCATTCCCAATTGTTTTCTTGCAAGATTTGAAATTCGATCGGCTTCGGAAATGGTTGTTAGCTCCAGACGAGAAGCTTCCCAGGCTATCTGTTGTTGATGATGAGCATGACGAAGGCTCTGCCACTCTGCGGTTAGTCTTCTCACTTTATGACTAGTATGAGCTCGCATCATGGATGAGCTGACAAACAACACAGCAAGTACGCTCACAAACCAGTGACGCACTAATAAATCCCCCCCAATAGCCTTCAATAAAGAAGGAGGTTGATTCGCTGTATTTTTTTGCTTGTTTTTACTCATTATTCCTTATGCTTTTCGTTTTTTAATTAATTTCAGCAACTCGGTTTAAATTTTGTTCTACTGATTCATGGCAAACTACAAACGTTCCGCTACTCTCAATACCGCACTACGTGAGCGAGGGTTACATTTCACTTCTTCCGGGCTGGCTTTTATTGCCTTACCCATTTTTTTTAATTCAATATTTAAATCATTTGCCAATATCGGTAAATCTTTTGGAAACTGATCACCTGTCGACTTTTTCCTGATGAATCGTTTAACCATTCTGTCTTCTAACGAATGAAAACTAATCAGCGACAATCTGCCTGATTTTGCTAAAATAGTTGTCACAACATTAAGTATATTTTTTAACTCACCCAGTTCATCATTGATAAATATCCTTATTGCCTGGAAAGTCCTTGTTGCAGGATGTTTAAATTTATCTTTCACCGGACAGGCCGCATCAACAATTCTGGCTAACTGGGCAGTCGTTAAAATGGCTTCTGTCTGTCTGTACTCAACAATGCCTCTGGCAATACGAGTTGCAAACTTTTCCTCGCCATATTCTTTTATCACCTTTTTAATTTCATCAACCTCAGCAACAGCCAGCCAGTCAGCAGCAGACATTCCCTGAGAGGTATCCATTCGCATATCCAGCGGGCCATCTTTCATGAAACTGAAGCCCCTGTCCGCCTGATCGAGTTGTGGTGATGACACCCCCAGATCCAGTAAAATTCCATCAATCTTACCCACCAGATTTTTCTGTTCCAGTAAAGGTAAAATACTGGCAAAATTCTGATGATAAAATTCAAATCGCTTATCATCTTTTAGCTTTTCTGCAGTAGCCGCAGCCTGTGGGTCTCGGTCAATCCCAATCAACCTGCCATTTTCCCCTAATTTTTCCAAAATGAGTCGGCTATGCCCACCACGACCAAAAGTACCATCAATATACAAACCCTCAGGCTTGATATTTAAACCTTCAACGGCTTCCTGTAAAAGCACGGTAATATGCGCTTTATCTGTCTCACCTGTATTTTCCTGCACGTTATCTGGTCGCCTGTTTATTTAGTAATAAAGGTCAGGTAATTCATTAGAATCAAGCTCGTCATCGGACAAAACGGCCAAATCTTCTTCAGCCAGTTTGTTCCACTCATTCTCATTCCATACCTGAAACGTTTTGCCCTGACCTATCAACATAACCGCTTTATCCAGACTGGCTCTTTCTCGTAAAACAGGTGGCATTAACAAACGACCACTAGTGTCCATATCCACCTCAGTTGCATGGGCCAGCATAATCCGCTTTAATCGTCTGTGGAGAGAGTTCGAGTTAGAAAGTGACTGTAAATCGGCTTCTGTTGACTCCCAGTGTTCCAGGGGAAATAGCAAAAGGCAGTTTTCATAAGGGTCACAAGTGACTATCATATGAGACTCACAAGATTCAACGATGCCGCTACGATACTTTTTGGGTATCGCAATACGACCTTTTGAATCAAGATTTATTGAGTTAGCTCCACGAAACACTTTTTTTACCTAGTCAATCAGGGCTCAATGATCAGTTGAACCAAAAAACTACACAAAACGACACTTTTCTCCACTAAAGTGCACTATAGGTAGTAGAGGTACATTTTGTCAAGGAGAAAGCGGCATTATAAATGTGAGATACTGCTTATTTCACAAAGACTTAGCGAAGCTTAACAAGTTCAATTTTTAGTAATAAATTGAATAAGACTATAATTCATCAAGTTAAGGTTCAAACTTAAAGTAATACTTTAAGTGTTAAAGGAAAAGGACAGTTTTTTACAACTTCTAACAGGACAAGGCTTTTATTTGCGCTAAAATGGTGCGTTTTGCTTGAAAATATGCGGGTTTATTTTACTAAATGTTCAGCGAAGATAGAGCAGAAATAATTAAAAATGTTCAGAGATACACCCAGACTCCCTGAAAATAAATCAAAACATTGAAGTTGAACCCGGCATGTGCCGGGCTCATCAACAATAAGGTGGGTCAACCTATAAGCCGGATTCTGTCCAGGACAGTCATTCATCTTGGCATCAGATCACCCTGATGCTCATGCGGCCTACCCGGTTCCAACGCGAGCCACGCCTTGAAACTTCCAGAGGAAGTTTACAGGAACCCTATTTGGCCTTGCTTTGAGTGGGGTTTACCCTGCCACTAATGTTACCATTAGCGCGGTGCGCTCTTACCGACACCTTTTCACCCTTACCGACCAGACGATAAATCGTTCCGGCAGGCGGTTTATTTTCTGCGGCACTTTCCGTAGGCTTTCGCCTCCCAGGCGTTACCTGGCACTCTGCTCTATAAAGTCCGGACTTTCCTCCATTTGCGTCTCTCTATGACCAGCTTTACCTTTACAGGAAAAATCGATGATAAAAATCAACAAACAGCGACTGCCCAGTCAACCCACGCGCATTCTATCAATCAGTCAATCGGTTGACGAGCAATTTTATCACTTTATTCTCAGTTTCCGTCTAATGGTCATCATTAGCAACATGATGACGAATACAACTGGCAATCCACCACCACCTGACGAAGGTTTAATCACTGTCACTTGTACCCGCCCCGTTGACTGACCCGCTTTTATATCCGTAGCTGTCAGTGAAAACTCGAGCGTTGTAGCCTCTGAAGGCGCTACAAATGACGCGGTGAGCTGTTCACTCGTTACAATTGTCGTTGCCGGGCCAGATACCTGTAGCCACTGAAAACTAAGCTCATCATTTTCCGCATCATCAACAGTCGCAGTCAATTTGACGGTCTGACCAGAATTAACCTGAAAACTCTCTGGCATTGATATATCAGGGTTTGTATTCGACTCATCATCAGCAATAGTGACTGCTATTAATGAATGAACCCCAAGTCGACTTTCACCCAGACTGGTTAACACAATATTAAAGACTTCATTGCTTTCTTTATCTTCATCATTAATTAATACAAGTGGAATCAGCCGTGAAGAACTATCACCATCCTCCCAGCTTAAAGTCCCTGTTGATGAAACAAAATCTTCCGACTCTGTTGCGGAAACGGCCTGCATCTGATAACTCACACTCGTCAGCCCTTTTGCACTACCGGATCGACTAACTCTCACGCTTGCAGAATGACCATTTTCAGCGATAATCACACTGGCAGCTCCAAAACCTATCGCACCAGTATCAACCCGTCCTTTCAGGTTAACCGTCAGATAACTGGGTGTCGTTAATGTTGCACCAGATGCCGGATCATACAGACGAACATAAAACTGTTCATAAAACTCGGCTCCGCCAGGATCATTGGCAATTGATACTGTTATCTGTTTACTACCGGTTTCATTACCAGCCCACTCTAAAGTACCACTCGATGATACAAAATCTTCTCCTTTAACCGCACTGCCTGAAATAAGCTCATACTTCACATTCGCCGAAGTGGCAGCTGGTGCTACACCTGTCCGGTTCACAGCTAATTGAATGTCTCCGCCCTGCTCAACTTCTACTGAAGAAGTTGCAAAGCTGAAACTTCCCTGCACCGGATGACTCACCTGAGGTTTTAAGATATAGAGACCACTGTTAATATCGCTGACCAACACCAGGCCTGACGGTAAAAACGGGTAAACGCCCCAGGCTCCATTAAATGAAGCTCTGTCACTCATTGGAAAAGTATCAAAATATCCAACCTGCTGTGGATTAGCGGGATCGCTGATATCCAGAATAGTCAGGCCACGCTCGTAGTTAGACATATAATAACGATTGCCACGAACAAAGCCGTTATGGTCAATCGCTCTGGTCGGTCCGGTCCACTGACCGATTTTAACCGGATTGATCAACGACTCAATTGAAAAAATTCGAACTGTTGAGTTGAGACCCCCTCGGTATTCATCAAATTCATCATGCAGATAAACATACCGCTTATCTTCACTCACCCAGCCGGAATGAACATACTGATGAGTTAAAGGCACATCATTGTAGCCAATCTGAGACAGCTTGTGCGTATCATCAGGCCTGGTAATATCCCATAACACCATCTCATTTTCGTTAAAATCCACAAAAACAGTACAGTTCTCGCCTCCATTAACACACTCTGAGTTTTTTCGACCATCAGTAATCAATACTGACGTTGCGTCATGGGTGTATCCCTGAAAACTCGACTGTCCCGGTTTCATTACAATGGTTTCAGGGTCAGTCAACGCATAACTATGAAAGGAACCCGCGAAACGGTTAGTTCCCACCAGTTGAAGGCTCGGTTGAGCTGAATCCAGCGGAATATTTAAACTGTGATCAACATTAGAAACATAAAGATTATGTGCCTGACCAACAACCTGACTCCGTTTAACAAGGCTAACTTGCTCAGGTAGCTGATTTAAATCGATAATACTGACCCCTTCCGATGAGCTGTCCACCGTGGCATAAGCGTAGGCTCGCCAGAGATTAACCTGCCTGTCAAAAAACTGATAAACCTTAACATCTCTCCAGGTCGAAGAACTCCCGGCGATTGTCCCCACCTCTACCGGTTTTTCCGGATTGCTGATATCGACAATAACAATTCCATTGAGTAACCCCATAATGGCGTACTCTCTGCCGTTGTTCAGATCAACATGCCCCCAGATATCACTGGCACTTCCTGGCTGAGAACTCAACAGTGATAAAGGCATGTGAGCAACCAGATCAACATTGTCACAGGGAAACCCCGCAGCAACGCCGCTAATACAGGTTGAAGCAGCCTGAGACTGGTGTAAGGTTTTAAAAGCAGTCATTTTTTGAGTCAGCTGTTGAACAACCTGAGAGTTGTTAACTGCAGTATTTTTTCCATCAGCTATCACCTGAAATCCCTTTTCTGACAAGGCTGCGCGCATCACAACAGGAATACCCGATAAAAATGTCAGGTTGGAATCTGGGCTCTGACTCTGAAAATGATCGAAACGATTATATCCCCCCAGTATTGGAACAATTTCACTCTGTAGATAAAACAACTCTTCACTGGTATTAATCTGATAGCGGCCACCGGCCACCAATATCCGATCACCTTTATTGGCATGTTGAACGGCATAGATAATTGTTTTACAAGGACGAAGTGAATTATCACAAAAACCAATATCCTGACCTTCTGCAGCAACAAAACGCGCTTTATCGTGCTCGGAATGAGCAAGAACCGAAGTGCTCCTGAATATCAGTAACGTTAAACAGATAAACAGATAAAATGTGAAAACCCGCCTGACCATTGAGTACCCTCAGTTAATCAATCCATATCAATCCATATCAATCCATATCAATCCATATCAATCCTACCACAGTATCATATCCCACAGCCTTCACTAAGAATAGTTTAAACTTTAAACAATTTGCCTGTTTAACGCTTTTGCGCTACAAAATCTGGCCTAAACAGTATATATTCCCCGCCTGCCTTGAGAAATAATACTGATTTTAATCGTTACTTATGAAAATTTGTCTGCTTCCTCCCATTTCAGTCCAGCTGGTTGAATTGCTCCGTAAAAGCAGGCAATTTACCTTTTCTTTACTACTACTATTATTGACTAGCAGCTGTCAGCAATCATTAAACTCTCATCAAATTCAATTTGTCATTGATGATGAAATAAAACAGCTAGTCTGCAAGCCTCAACTAACGATTAATAAAGAGCGCTGGCAAATATCGCAATTACAATTTTATATCCATGACATCTACCTTAAGAATACCGCTGGCGACTGGGTTGCTACGCAGCCGACAACAAACACCACGCCTCCAGCCAATGAAGCCTCGCAGAATAAAAAGAATAAAACAAATACACAAATTTCTTTGTCAGGCGGCTATTGCAATCAAAAACAAAACTGGAAATTAACAGTTTTATCGCCACTAGCTGAAAATGAAATTAACGGACTTAAATTTACACTGGGAGTACCCGCTTCACTGAACCATCTGAATCCCTTAACTCAGCCAGCACCGCTGAATCAGCCAGATATGTTCTGGTCATGGCAGCTGGGGCACAAGTTTTTACGTCTTGAAATGAAAAGTGAGAGTAATAAGTGGCTTTATCACCTGGGCTCTACCGGCTGCTCTTCACCCAGTCCGGTTCGTGCGCCGAAAGACTTATGTAAAAATCCAAACCTTGGTCAGGTTGAATTAAATAACTACAAAGCCGATACCGCTATCAATATTGACATCTTATCCCTGGTTAAGGATATCCCTTTAAATAAAGACAATAGCTGTCAGTCATCTCCAGCCAGACAATCTTGTAAAAACTTGCTACCACGAACTGTCGCAGGAAAACAGCAGGTATTATTTAAGGTTGCGCAGTGAAGCTTTCAATTGACTCATTCTCAACAGGCTCATTTCCAAAGCGCTTATTGATGATACTCAGCTTTATTGCTTTATTAAGTGCCTGTAATGAGACACAACAAGCAACAACTTATGACTGGCAGTTAAGAGAAAATTTTCCAATACCGCAGGTGCCCGAAAATAATCCCATGACCCAGGCAAAAGTCACCCTGGGACGGGCACTCTTTTATGATAAAAATCTTTCAGCAAACCAGACACAATCCTGTGCCAGTTGTCACTTTCAGATAAACGCATTTGCCGAACCAGAAGTTACATCAACAGGGTCAACAGGAGAAAGGCATCGAAGAAATGCACCTGCACTGGTTAACATCGCCTACAACAAAACGCTCACCTGGGCACACGATGGTTTAACAACCATTGAAAAACAATTACTGCTTCCCATGTTTGGTGAATCACCAGTCGAACTAGGCATTACAGGCCATGAAAAAAAAGTTTTAGACCGATTTAACACTCCCTATTACCAGGAGCTATTTCACAAAGCCTTTCCCGAACAAAGCATTGATTTTAACTTGATAGTCAAATCCCTCGCCAGTTTTGTCAGAAGTCTGGTCTCACTTAATTCACCGTTTGATCGTTATGCCTACGACCAGGATGATCATGCAATCAGCGAGTCGGCAATCAGGGGGATGACACTTTTCTTTTCTGAAAAATTTGAGTGCCACCATTGCCACGGAGGATTCAATTTTACACAATCCACCTCACATGAAAAACAACTTATAGACCGTAGACCTTTTCACAATACCGGACTTTATAATATTCAGGCTGAAGGTGGTTACCCACAGAGCGATCCGGGATTATCAGAAATAACACTTAACCCAGAAGATAACGGACGCTTTAGAGCGCCCACACTCAGAAACATTGCCGTTACCGCACCTTACATGCATGACGGCAGCATCGCAACACTGGAAGCGGTTATTGAGTTTTATGCGGCAGGTGGGCGCCATATTACCACCGGAAAACTATCTGGTGATGGTAGAAATAATCCACTTAAAAATCCATTAATAAAAGGGTTTGATTTAACCAAAATAGAAAAGCAGGACTTAATCAGTTTTTTAGAAACATTAACTGACGAGAATTTTTTAATTGATGAGAGCCATTCAGCGCCTTCAGTCAATGATCAGTCAATGATCAATAACAGCATTCATTAATACACTGATTTAAATCAGTGTTATTAAGAATAATTCTCATTACAATAAGTCACTTACTTTTCAAAAGACGATGACAAGATGAAATATTTTATATTACCTTTATTATTCATTTTATCAAACGCAGCTTACTCCGTTGATAATAGTCATGGCAAAGCTAATCAGAGACAAATAAAAGTCGATGTGACCATTGAGCGAAATTTTTTACCCAGCGATCCAGAGAACTGGACCTTATACGTTTATGCAGCCCGACCAGGTACTTGACTCCCCTTATCAAACTACAAAGGAAAACTCAGCCAGATTCCACTTCAGGTCAAACTGGACGAAACCATGTTTTTGCTGCCTGAACTCACACTCAAACAAACAGAAAAAGTGATTATCATCGCCAAAGCGACAAAAAGTAAAAACCCACATGATAAAAGTAATAGTGACATTATTGGAACTTCAGAAGAGCTCTCTTTTAACCACACCAATCAGCTATCAACCAAAGTTAGCATTAATAAATTTGATCACTTTAAATCAGTAAAATGAAAACTAGCTCACTGACATAATGAATATTCATCAATACCTCTGCTATGTGTATTGAATAAAACAGAATGAGTTCCTGACAACATTAATTCCAGCGCCGCTCCATAACGTAAAGATTGCGGCCCTTTTTCCAGAAGTAAAATCAATTGCTGCTGATCCCGCATTTTACCCAGCAGATAACTTTGAGAAGGTTCAAATCTGGCATTTTGAGATTGCCACCATGAACTGACTTTGCCGGCATCAGGCCATGGCAGGTCACAATCCTCTTCTTCTGCCTGAACATCGTTTCCAGTATTATCTGGCGCTTTGGCAACTAACTGATTGGTCGTTAATACTGCGCCGGTCATTGTTGAAAAAGCCTCTCCAGCAATCCGTGAGAAAGAAACATGACTCATCAGCTTTATTAACCAGGGAATATGACTGATTATGCCAGCAATACCACTAGCCATAATTGCCTGGCGTTGCAAAGCCTCATTTCTGCTCATAATATGAATCATATTTAATGCTTCATTAAGCGGTAAAGCTCGAATTGCTAATGATAATGCACGGTTTTGACAGGGGTGCCCGGTGCTTTGCATAATATCGCAAAGTAACTTCAGTGCCTTACTCCGATCACCGATCAACACTAATGACCATGCGGCCCAGAATTGCTGTTCGCCTTTCAGGTGTGTCAGATATTCATAGAGTTGAGATCGATACCGTTTAAGCCCCAGTTCACCCACCGCACGTATCGCTCTGGTTTGTATAGCTGTTCCCCGTTTTGTTAATGCCATCGATAAATAATCACCAGGGTCAATGCGTCGTAACGCACAAATAGCAATGCCAGCTTCAATATGTTGTTCCACCTGTGACTGAAGTAACTGCTGTACGAGTGGCATTACATTTTTTTGATGACACCAAACACAGGCAGACAAAAAACCTTGTTGTATTTGTGGTTCTTCCAGCATGAAATCCAGTAGTTCAGTTAAATGTTTATCCCAACTGACATCAGCAAGAGCAACAGTGGAAGCCACAAACATTTCTCCTGAACTTTTAAATTGTTTTAGTGCATTCCATGCCAGACGCCAACCTGCCTGTCCAGCCACACAAATCCCCTTAAGGTGAGCATCGATTTTCTGGTCCATTTCCAGAATACTCTTAAAATAGGCGGCTGGCGAGTGTACAAAAGAATTGCGTTGCTGCCAGAAAAAAGCAGCATCTTCAATGTGGCGATATACAATATCGTGAACAATCGGTTTTTCAAGGTCAGGAAAAAGCATTGAGTCTAATCTAGCCTGGCCAGCCATTCATTAGAAGCTTCAGCATTACTCTGTTGATTTCGATCCGGTGATTTAATTAAAAAATGACCTTCGGGAAAGCTCATACGAACAGGCTTAAGCTTACGAGCAAGCTGCTGATAATAACGTGGGATATGCTGTTGATTAACATCCCCCAGTTGCGGCATGATTCCAGCCTGAATGAGCACCCCACCATCATATTCATAAAAAGTAAACGCTTCTCCTAAATCCCCCAACACAGCATCTCGCCCGCCCAACTCTTCAAAACATTGATCATCCAGCGCAGTGAGCCAGTTAACGCCTTTTATTTTTAGTTGCTCTCCCCCCATCGTCATTTTGGAAGCGACTGTCCCGGGTTTATCCACTTCCAGTCCGGGAAAACGTCTGGCTAATGGATAAACCAGATGGTTAGTACGCTTTTTTTCAACTTCATGCATACTTTGAATAGCGCCTATCCCCGCATAAGCATGAAAAGGTTTTAATATCTTACACCAGTCAACGATAAGCTTCTGGAAGGCCCCCTCTCCTTCTTTATTTTTTAGCCAGCCAAGCGGCAAAATTGCAGAAAAATAAGCCGGTTCATCTTTAACCGGAGAATCTTCCTGACTACTGGCAAAAATATCCAGGCCGTAAGAAGCGGCAACATAAGGATCTTTATCACCAAAAAAACAGGGTGCAAAATCTTTTGTTTCAATGTCATCCTTTTGCTGAATATATTCAACAAGGTTGACTCCTTGCTCAGGATAAAGCCTGGAGCTACCGCAACCATCAGGTTTGATATAAGATTTTAAATGTTCAGCCGCCAGTCGCTGATAATGATCACCACATTGAGCAAGCGCCAGACGAACTTCAGGGCTATGCGGATCGCGCATATAAAAAGAACACATCAAACCGATGCGAACCGCAACAATTTTTTGAGGATCCTCCTCATTGATAATTTGTAGCTTATCAAGGTCTTCAAGGCTAAAGTCATTGGGTATTGATTGCCATTTATCTTTCATTTTTTTCTCAGTCTATTTTTAAATCTATTTATAATATTGTTAATTCACAAAAGCCGATGTCCAGGTGGCAGCTGCGAGCGAGCCGAGCGCCACTTCTCCCGCCGGTCCGTCAAAAGGACATATCGCAGCAGCCACGGTCGCTACGCCTAATAATACGGCACCGCCCACCAGCCACCAGTTGACTTCAGGCTCAGGCTCCCATTCAGGTTCAACCACAGGCAGAGGATCTGGAACGGGCTCTGGCACAGGCTCCTTTTCCCCATCATCGTCTTCACAAATACAGCTTTTTCCTTCTTCCAGCACAACCAGTTTTTCTTCACCAAATATTCTTTCATAAGCTTTTATCTGTTTCCTGGCTGCATCCGTATCAGAAGGATCTCCATCAAATTTCATTTCCACCACCGTACGAATATTCCCCAGCATAGGAGGGCTCCCATCGGTAATAACGACATCCGGACGACGATGTCCTCTTATAAACCAATTTTTAGTGGCCCGCCAGGGTTCATTTAAACTCATATAAGGGTTACCTGTGGCAGGATTAAATGGAACTTCCGCTTTCATGGTAGAGCGCCCACCAGACGCCGCGTCAAGCAGCATTAATTTTGCGGCAATACGATCTTGCTTTCGACCAGCCTGATCTTTTTCTTCACACATCATATTGCATAAAATTTCCAGTTCCAACGCACTTTCAGGGTGCTCCAGCAAAATCGATTCCTGCACAATGCCAGCAAGGCACGCAGTATTCCCCTTATTCATTAATAATTTATCAGATAAACGGCAAGCATTTTTTCCTTCCATCATCACATCAAAAGAATAGGAAAGCCAGGTTGCCTCTTTTAATTGAGTACCAGATTTAACGCCACCAGCAGTGCCAGGTTCATCGCCGGTGCAACGACTTAACTGCGATCCTTTAACGGCGGCTGAATTACCGCCATCAACTAATACCGTTTGAGTACCGTCTTTCAGGTCAGCAGCAAAAGAAATAATAACCGGATACGGAATAGGAATGGGTCCGCCAGGAGAAGGAGTTTTACACACATCAGGTAAGGTGCTTTTCACAATGCCACCACTCCCCTGATGCACCAGGGAAAGGTTGGTTCCATTAACTTTAACCGTCACTGCCATAAAAAACTCCTTACATTATTGACTGTTTATCGGCGGTTGAAATAAGGCTGCGCCACGTCCATCACGCATTGAACTGGCCCACAACAGAATAGGCCCACTTTGTTCTTTTTTAACGACCGGTGATTCGGTTGCTAACACCATACTCAATAGACCTGTTGCAGCCCCCACATCTCCCCAACAATCAGCCGGTGCCGTAAAATGTTCGGGAGAATGAAAGTACTGACTCAACCGGGTTAAAGTAAAACCATATTCATCACTTCGATGGGGCTCACCATTTAAATCACCTATCGCATGGCGAATTTTTGCTTTACCATGAGAAAAGTGTATTACCTCTCTCATCACCTTCGTTAACCCCTGACCAGTGCAAACGCCACTACGATGATAAATGGGCTCCAATGTGTGACTAAATCCGGTAAGAGCTCCCAGGCTATCAAGCTGATATTTTTTTTGTGTTTGCTCAGAGCAGAACACAAGACAGGCAGCCGCCTCACCGGGAACAAAGCCATAAGGATTATCAGTCGTGTGTACCTGTTGATTAAGATCCAGAATATTTAATGTCATACTATCAATGTAACTATCAACGCCAGCTAACAGGCAAAACTCATGACCCGGTTCCTGCAGATAATTATAAACTTGCTCAAGTGCTTTATAAGCTGCTGAGTGCCCTTCACAATAAACATCTTGCGAAGTTAATTTTAGCCCGGGACAATCCTTCATCAGCTGCTGAACAATCTGACGTACCTGTTGAAAATTAAAGGTTGAGCATTCTTCTGGCAGACACAACACGCATGGCATAGAGTCGGGTAAATTGTTTTTACCAGAAAAACAGTCACATAAAGCATAGCCAAGCAAATCACTAAAACGTGGCGTTCCCTGCTTTTTTGGATCGATATAAGGTGCCATCGCGACAACATACGGCTCCCCCTGAACATCCAGTAGATATGGGTGTCTGGTAAAATTTGCGATGCGCGCTTGCACCGCCGCAAGCGTAGCTGTTGTGTAACCGCCAATAGCTGTCGCCATACCAGTGGTAATAATATGCAGTGGTGTTCTATTCATAGATATCCGTATTATTTTGTTAAAAGCCTTTATTAAATTTATTCTTGATTATTGAGCCTTGATTCTTATTAGTCATTGTCCAGCTTACGCCATCCAGACATTGTTATTATTCATATTGTGTGAAATACGTTTTTTAAGTTGAACGCTGGTACTCTCCAGTTGATTAACCTGATGATGACAACGTAGATGACTGTGCCATACCATCATTATCCGATGATTATCCGGTTCAATAATCACAGTATGCAACTGTGCACGATGTAATTTTTTATAACCATTAGTAAATCGAGTACTCAGATGAAAAGAAGCTTTTGGTAAACGAAAAGACAAGGTATCAATTGGTGTCAGATGAGTCAGCGTGACCCGCTCCCCGCCTTTTAAAAATCCGACCGCTTGCTGATCAACGGGGGCTACCTGAAAAAATCGAGGATCAAAATCTTCCGGTAATAATGGATGCCGCTGGTTTTCCCATGCGTCATCATAAGTACCAGCAAAGCAGGTACGAGCCTGCCAGTGAGAAGGAATTGCAGAAAACCCGGCTGGCGCAGGTTTATCTCGCCATTCTTTTATTGGCGTCGATGAATATTCAATTTGAGGTAAAGGCGACTCAATTGCAACAGGCTTAGCTGACATGTAGCCCAACCCTACGGGATTTAATGAGTAAAAAGCTGATTGTTCATCTGTACCAGGTGATGTTTTTCCGCCAAAAGCATAGCAATACTTTAATGGCAGTGACCGCATAAGTTCTGGTTCGCTAATCACAGGATTTAAGAAATCTTGCTGCCAGCAGCGCTTTCCACTAATCAACAATGTTTTGTTAATCGCTCCCACAGACAAATTAACCATCCATTGCTTTTGCCGTTGTTGACCGGGCGCATAAGCAGTACCATTGAGAATAACATCGGTTGCCAGTTTATATTCTGGTAAATCCGTATCGTAAAGCAACTCAGTATTATTATCATCTGCATATTCTGGTGCCAGTATGACAGGAAGCTGTTGTTCACTTAAAGTAACTTGTCCCGTTGCAGAAAAATCAAAAGTGCCTTTTAAGGCAACAACCCAGACTTCTGCGCCATTTTTATCACGCACCCAGGCACGCTCAGCCGCAAAAGGTGTCTTGTTATTTAGTGACCACATAACGTACTCTCAATATCAAATAAAGCTAACCAAAATACTTAATTGATTTGTACCGTTCCGCCTTTGATTGTCTGCATCCCAGAAGCACAACTTGAAATATATTTGCCCCGCAATAATATCTTGCCATCCTGAGTAAGCGTAATACTAGCGTCACCACATTGAAGTGTAATGTTATTTTTTGCTGTAAAATTTAGTGTTTCTTCTTCGTCAACCTGAACACGGGCTGATAGCACTTTATTTTTCTGTTGAGTATTTTCTGGTTTAATACTTTCTTTGACTATCCCTATAATCATTGGTTGCTCAATATTGCCATGAACAAAAGTCAGTGCAACACTCCCACCAATATCATCGTAATTTAAAGGCGAAATAAAGGATGCTGGCATTGCTATTTTCTGAGCGTTATGTGGAAAGGCAACCAAAGGCCTGCCAAAATCATCAAACCCTGTCAACACACCTGTCATCACTTGCAAGCTAAGGTGGGGACTACTGACAGGTAATTTTTTATTACTGTCAGGTTGCTTGTTACTAACAAACGGCTTTATTTTATGAGTCAATTTTCTTCTCCTTGATAAGCATCTGGCATTCACAAAATATGTTGGCGGCAAAATGTCTACCAGCATAAATCCATTGTGATGACCAATACTATTATCACAATAAGTAACGGTCAACTAATTCCAGGTAATTTTAAAAAAAACAATTCGAGCGAGTGGGTTTTATAAAGACTTCAATTTTACCGCATTTTATCTTGAATCATTGTACTTAACTAACAGTAACATTATCACTAAAAAATCAACCCGCTATAACTAGCTGATACATAAGCGTTATACACTTATCGATATAATGCTTTTGTTATAAATATGATTGAAGAATATATCGCTACTTTAATATAAATAAAAGGGAATCAATAAAAGGGTCAATGTTAATTAAAGAATATTAATCCAGGTAATAGACGTATTGGCTTATCTGCAAGTCAGGAAGTAAAACAAAAAACAAATCTCTATCCGCAGTAAAGACGTATCTTCTTCATGATGAAAGTTGAGTCTCAGCCTTTTGAACTCTACATGAAAGAGACAATAATTTATCGATGAAAATACATTTAAAAATTGCTTTAGTTATTCTATCCCTCATTTTCTGTTAACGCACAAAACTATACACAACCACGAAAGTCTGACATTATCATCGTGACACGTCAGTATTCCAGCCATGTAACCATACGTGCTCAAACAGTTATGACTTGTGATATTCTGGCTCACTCCTGTCAGGGAATTGGCGTTCAGGAGTACAAATTTTACGGTTTTTCTATCACTTCAAGCAACAACCCAACTCCCGACTGATATTACAAAACGGGCCTGAATACTCGCTTTGTATTTTTT
>JADGFG010000019.1 GCA_016743995.1 Kangiellaceae bacterium
CCTGACCTCTTTCTTTTAAAAACCGGATTTAAATCCTTGTTTTCTCCAGAAGAGGACGCGCATTATAGGGCTTTCTGATACTTTGACAAGCTTTATTTTCAAAAAAATTAAAATTACTCATTAACCATCAAGATTCTCTTTAAATAAAGGAATCAATCAATTGCTAGCTAGCCAGATATACCCAAACTCACTGAAACCTGCATTTCCAGGGAGTTTGGGTATATATTTGCTACACTCTATAAATCAGGGCTTATAGTTTTCAACTTTAAACACAAAGAAATGCAATTTGAAGGGTTAGAATTAACTGACCATATATTGTCCTGGCTCTATTGACAATAAACAACATTATGGCATTATGCCGCCGTAAGCAATTAACAAGAGACGTTTAGCTTGATGGTTCAACTCGATTTTACTCGTTTGATTTTGAAAGGCATGACCAAAGACGGTAACAAATTTCGTCCAAGCGACTGGGCAGAAAGACTTTGCGGAAATCTTTGTACATTCAGAAATAGACGAATGTACTATTCCCCTCTTTTAAGGCCTGCCGTCATTGAAGGTATAAAGTGTGTTATTGTTGATGCCAGATTAAATGAAGAACAACCCAAAATACTTAATGATGTCGTTAGTTTTGCCGAAAAAAATAAACTTGTCGTGGAAAAAGAGTCTTAAAAAGCCTTAGTAGTCTCAAAAACATACAATATTGAATAAAATCCTTAACTTTTACACTAATATAAGACTATATTATCGTTATATGCAGGATTACGGGAAATATCTATGAAAATAAAAACATTACTCTCATTATTCACTCTGGTACTTACTTTTTGTTCTTTTTCTGTTTTAGCGGCAGAAAAATACATTTATAAGTGGAAAAATGACAAAGGAGTAATTCAATATACTGAGCGTCAACCAGCACCAGGAACAAAATTTGAACGAATAAAACAAACTTCAACGCACGCATCAACTACATCATCCTCAACATCAAACTCTCCAAAATCGAAAGATACTAAGAATGAAAAAGAAAAAAGTGCTGATGATAACTACGAATCCTGGCAAAAAGATAATTGCAGAATAGCTAATCAAAACCTGGATATTCTGCTAAATGCGGGAAGAATAGCACAAGATGATGGCCAGGGCGGAAAACGTCTCATGACGGACGAAGAAAAGAAAAGTCAAATCGCTCAAATGCAGGCACAAAAAGAAAAGTACTGTGCCAAGTCAGAAGGTAAATAATACCCTGTTGATCGCCATGAAAACCATGCCTGAATGATTCCAGACGAATCAGTCAGGCTACAAATGCCACGGCAACTTATACATTCAAATTACATTCAACCAAACATTCAAATCAGGTGAGCACACCAGAGCTTTAAAAGCGCTTCTATAAGCTACACTGACATATTACTTTTTAACCAGCTCTCCAAGCTTTCAATATCAAAAGGCCAACCAAGCTCATCAGATTCTACACTTAATACAGGAATCCTAAGCCCGTATTTTTCGAGAAAAATGTCGTCATTTGCAATTTCGACTAGCTTTAGTTTATAAGTTGAATTTAACATCATGTCCTGATGTAACAAATAGTTCGCTATCCTGGCGGCCTCTTCACACAAGTGACAACCCGATGTTGTATATAGCAGTATTTCTTTCAACAAAAGCCCCCTTTATTAATAGAATGTTAATCCCAGCCAGCCAATTAGTTGTCCAGACGATTAATCATCCAGAGTCTATGTAAAGGATTCCTTTGAAAATCAGGTGTTAATGTCTGTTTGGTAATTTCCTTAACAGCCAGCTCGTCAGTCGCTTCAACCTGCATTTTAAATTTCTTAAAATTATTTGAAAAGAACAAAACTCCACCTTGTTTCAGGCGCTTTACACATAGCTCGATCAACGCTGTATGGTCAGCCTGAATATCAAAATGCTCAGTCATGCTTTTTGAGTTTGAAAATGTTGGCGGATCGAGAAATATCAAATCATAAGTTTGAGTCTCACTTTTTAACCATTCCACACAATTTGCTTTAATAAACTGATGCTTTTCTGGATTAACTCCGTTTTCTATAAAATTTCTTTTTCCCCAATCAAGGTAAGTTCTTGATAAATCCACGTTGGTTGTTTTTATCGCACCGGCAGTCGCAGCATAAACAGATACACTGGCAGTATAACAAAACAAATTGAGTAAACTCTTACCTTTTGCAAGTTGAGCTATCTTTTCTCGTGTTTTACGGTGATCCAGAAAAAGCCCTGTATCCAGGTAATCAGATAAATTAATAAGAAATTTTCTCCCTCCCTCAGCAATTGTTAAAAATTTTGTGGTGTCGGAACTCTTGGAGTTCTGCCCTGTATATTGCCAGTTACCTTTTTGCTGTTGCCGTTGTTTGATAAAAATCTGATTTCGTGGAAGCTGAAACAAACCTGAAGCAACACGTTCAACTTCCTTTAACCTTCTTCCCGCTATTTTTAAATCGACAGTTTTAGGCGGTTTGTATTCCTGAATATGTAAATAATTTTGATAAACATCAATTGCGACATTATATTCTGGTAAGTCAGCATCGTAAACTCGATAGCACTTAACATTTTCTTTATTAAGATACTTTTTTAATCTGGCCTGGTTTTTCTCTAACCGATTACATAGTTGAATAGCCTGCTCTGACAGTTTAGATTTAAAATCAATGTCTACTTTATCTTCTGATTCGCGTTCCAGAAAATTCTTTTCTATTAAATCAAAATTCAACAGCTCACAGGGAATACTACCATTATTAAACTTATATATTTTTTTTGCTCTAATCCCAAGTGCATGACCAAAGTCTTTATCAGGCGATAAAACGGATGCCTGCCAACCACAAAATTGTCGCTTTATAACACTACCAAGCTCGCTGTAAAGCTCTAATACTTGTTGACGCTCACCAAGCCTTTCGCTATAGGGAGGATTAACAATAAGTAAACCATTTTCTGGAAAGTGTTTTTGAGCAAGCTGGTCAATTCCAGCAATACTGATTTTTATAAAATCATCTAATCCAGCCTGGGCAATATTCAGTTGAGCATTTCTAATTGCTCTTGGGTTAACGTCACTGCCAGAAATATTCAATTCTGTTTTTTTCAGTCCGGTCTGTTTCCTCTCACTGGCATCCCTCTGAATTTCGTTCCAGAGTTCACTATCAAACTGTTTCCATCCATATAGCCCAAGATAACGTCGATTTAAGCCTGGTGCAATATCCAACATAGCCATTGCAGCTTCAATTAGAAAAGTGCCTGAGCCACACATGGGATCAAACAAATTAGTACTTTGCGCCTTTCCCCAGCCAGCACGAACCAACAATGCAGAAGCCAGGTTTTCTTTAATTGGCGCCCCACCACCGATCTCCCGGTAACCCCGGCGATGCAAACCTGTTCCAGCAAGATCAACTGAAAGCGTGACCTTATTTCGCCTGATTTTGCAGTGGATAACAACATCCGGCTCATCAAAATCGACATCTGGCCTGCTCTGCTCCGAGTCCTTAAAGTAATCGACAATTGCATCTTTTACTCGTTGAGAAATAAACTTGGTATGAGACATCGTTGAGCGAAAAGATTGAGAATGCACAAGAAAAGTTGAGTCAGGACTAATATGTTGTGTCCAGTCAATAATACTGCAATGATTATATAAAGCTTCGTCATCTTCAGCATCAAAGGTAGCAATAGGATAATAGATCCTGCTCGCAATTCGGCTCCACATTAATGTCCGGTAAACGTCCTTCCAGTCCGCTTCAAAATGAACCAGAGACAGCCCTTCTTTTGCATTTTTGACACCTAAAGAAGTAAGCTCGTCAACGAGTATATATTCAAGACCTGTAGCACAGGTTGCTATAAATTGAGGCATTTGACCCAGCATTATACAATTTTCGATAAAAGATGAGTAATTATACGCTTACATCTCCTACATAACACTGATTTCCAACTTTTTTATTCAAAAATCTGTCAGGTAACCATTAATGTTAAGTCAATTTAATTATAAAAATATTGATAGACAAGTGTGCATCCACACTCGGGGTTAAAACTGGTAAATATGAAGATATGGGCTAATATAAGACATAATATATATCTAAAAACTGACTGGTAATAATAAAGCCAGTAGTTATCAGGTAGAGCTCGTTACAATATTTTCTGACTTTCTAACTGCTAGCCTCAATGCGCTCTGCGAAACTGGAATGAGTGTATAAATTGAATCTGTTAAAGCTTTACTGTTATTTTCTATTACTCAGTCTTATTTCTGCCATATCCCATCGACTTCACGCACAACAAATCATTTCTCCTGAGGAGTTTAAGACCGCTTTTCTATTTCACATGCTTGATAAAATCGAATGGTCAAACCAGGAAAATATTTCTCAATATAGAGTCGTCATTCTGGGTAACGATGTTGCGCTATATCGACAGATTAAAAAATCACTAAAACATAAGAAAATAAAAAACAAACCGATTTATATAAAACTGGACAGTAAGCTATCTGAACTCAAAACGTTTCATCTCGTATTTGTTTCGCAAAAATCAAAACTGTTATTGGAAAAAATATCTACGGCAACAACAAGAACAAATACTCTAATTGTTACTGAAAATAGCAAAGACAAAAAAAACACTATGATTAATCTCACCTCAAGAACCGATGGTTCCTATACTTTTGAAATAAATAGAGTAAACATTACTTTCGAACACCTCAAATTAAACCAGGACTTGCTCTTGCTTGGGGGAAGCGAAATGGATATAGCAGAACTATTCAAGCAATCTACCAGGCAGCTCTCTGCATTAAAAGAAGAATTAAGAATGCAACAACAGGCACTTAAGCAGAGCAAGCAAAAAACACTTTCATTTCAGTCTCAATATCAACAAGCCATAAAGGAAGCTAAAAAAATCAAGAATAAAATGCGAGAGCAAGACTTATTGCTTAAAGAAAAAAACCAATTGATAGAAGTGAAGAACATTTCAATACGAGAAAAAGAAGGTGAGCTATTGGCTATCCATACGGAGCTAAGAGAAGCCAGCACAGCATTGAACGCTAACAAAAACATACTAGACAAACGACTCGACGCTATTGCTGACAAGGAGAAAGAAGTTACTGGCCTGGCGGACCTCATTGAGAAAAATCAGGCCATATTGAAACAACAGAAAAATGCAATCGTCAACCAGAGCATACAACTTGAAAAACAAAACAGAAACCTGAAAGTTCAAGGTAGTAAAATTGAAAGACAACAGTTATTCCTGGTGATTGGTTCATTCGTTTTACTACTTTTTTCTTTGTTTTTAATTATTATTATTAAATTCAACAACGACAGAAAAAAAACCAACTTACAACTGACAGAGAAGAATGAAGCGCTAGGTAAAATCCAACATGAACTACTGCTGGCAAAAGAACAGGCTGAATCAGCCAACCAGGCTAAATCATCTTTTCTAGCAAATATGAGTCATGAGATACGCACACCAATGAATGCAATCATTGGGATGATTCATCTGACTAAACAAACAGTACTAAACAAAAAACAGGACAACTACATTAAGAAAATCGATACCGCCGCAAACTCGTTATTAGAAATAATAAATGATATTCTGGATTTTTCAAAAGTTGAGGCTGGTGAATTAAGAATGGAAAAAACAGAATTTAGTTTATCCCAGATATTGAATGATCTTGCAAATATGACAGGCATTAAAATTCAACAGAAAGGTCTGGAGCTTATTTATGACATCCCAATTAAATTACCAGAGACACTAATCGGAGATCCATTGAGAATCAATCAAGTTCTTATCAACCTGACTAACAATGCAATGAAATTTACAGACAAAGGAGAAGTTATCGTTAAAGTAGCCATACGCAAAAGAATGAAAAATACTATCAGACTCGAGTTTCAAGTTGTTGATAGTGGAATAGGAATGAACAGTGAAGTATCAAAAAAACTGTTTCGTCCTTTTAGTCAGGCTGACAGTTCAACAACCAGAAAATTTGGAGGTACTGGACTTGGACTAGCCATTTGTAAACGGATAATAGAAGAGATGAATGGACAAATTTCGGTAACGAGCCATCCAGGAGAAGGCAGTACATTTTTGTTCGACATAGTGGTCGACTATAAACCATCCCTGTCAATCTTTGACAAATTAAGTGAGCGTCCCCTTCATAATGATGAACTAATCACTTTATGTATCAGTAATGATACCTCCAGGAGTGTAATTAATGCTCTCCTGACAGACTTTAACTATCGATTTGCCAGTTATTCCAATTTCTCTGAGTTGCTAAAACAGAGTTATTTAACTAAAAACCAGGAGGAAGTTCCAGCTAATATTATCATTGATATTGAACTGGCATCTGAAAATATTGAACAACTACTCAACCTGAAGAAGCAGTTTAATACACGAATTACATTGCTACTTGCCAACTTCACAGAAGGATATGAAGCAATCATAAAATCGCTAAACCCCAACTCATTAATCAACAAACCTGTTACACCTTCCTGCCTGTTTGATTCGCTAATTCAATCTCTTGACAAAAATTCCAGAAAAAATATGACATTAAAAAGAACACGAGGTAGTGAAAGGGAAATATTAAGAAAACTAGCCGCTCCATTGAAAAATAAAAGTATACTCGTTGTAGAAGATAATGAGATCAATCAAGAGGTTGCCCGAGAAGTCCTTTCGAAAATCGTTTCAAATATTGAGCTGGCAAACAATGGAAAACAGGCAGTTAGCATGGTTCAACAGAAAAAATATGACTGCGTACTGATGGATATTCAAATGCCCGTAATGGATGGTTATCAAGCGTCAAAAATTATTCGAAAAAATTATAGCTTAAAAGAGCTACCAATCATTGCAATGACAGCTAATGCTATGGGAGGAGACAGGGAAAAATGTATAGCAGCAGGAATGAATGATTATGTCAGCAAACCAATTCGAATTAAAAATTTTTATGAAACACTCAACAAATGGCTTAAGAATGGTACTCCGGCCAGTAATCTGGACTCTATTTCAATAAAAGAAAAACCATCCAGATTTATCAGTGAAATAAAAACGATTGATTTGAAAAACGGTATAGAATTAATGGGGGATAGAGAAACATTTGTCAGCCTGTTGGTACAATTTAAACAACAACAGTCTGACATATTCCATGACAGCCTGCGTCATATTGAATCAGGAGAGTTTGACGAAGTTTCCAGAAAGGCTCACAACTTAAAGGGAGTATCAGCTAACCTCTTTATTCTTTATATACCGGAACTTGCCGCTAATCTGGACAACGCCTGTAAAAACAAAAATAAAGAAGCAGCAACATCCAGCCTTTCCGCTTTAAGAGAAGCGTTATTTAATGTTATGTCTGATATTGATCGGGTGAAACAATCTCAGGTCTCCGAAACCTGATTTATAACTGGTTTCAGTTTAGAGTGTCAGATGAAGTCGGAACTAAGACACCTCAATACTATTAGTGGCTAAGTTTACCTGCTGAAATTGAGTTAGAAATACGTTGAAGCAATGAAGGCCCTTCATAAATAAAACCAGAGTATAACTGTATTAAACAAGCCCCTGCATCCAGTTTTTCCTGAGCAGTTCTGACGCTATCGATACCACCAACACCAATAACAGGAAAAGCACCATTTACCTGCTCAACAAGAAGCTTTAACACCTGAGTGCTAGAATCAAATACTGGAGCCCCACTCAAGCCCCCTTGCTCTTCTGCATGCTGCAACCCCTTTACGGCCTCTCTGGCAAAAGTTGTATTCGTTGCTATTACACCATCAATTTTATGATGAACGAAGGTATCTGCCAACTGTTTAACTTCTTCTTCAGTTAAATCTGGTGCTATTTTGACTAAGACCGGTACTAGCTTATTGTGTAATTGAGCCAGTTCGCTCTGTTTTAATTTAATTGCTTTAAGCAGTTCATCCAGCGCTTCCCCAAACTGAAGTTGTCGTAAATTAGCCGTATTAGGTGAAGAGATATTAATGGTTATATAAGAAGCATATTGATAAACTTTATCCATACAGATTAAATAATCGTCAATTGCATTTTCTACTGGTGTATTAAAGTTTTTACCAATATTAATACCTAATATTCCGTTGAACCTGGCATTTTTTACATTTTCAACCAATTGTTCAACACCATCATTATTAAAACCAAAACGGTTAATAATTGCTTTAGCTGCCGGTAACCGAAAAAGTCGTGGTTTTGGGTTGCCTGATTGTGCAACCGGTGTAACAGTCCCAACTTCTATATGTCCAAAACCCGAGGCCGCAAGCGCATCAATATAAGCACCATTTTTATCAAGCCCGGCAGCGAGACCGATTCGATTAGGGAAGTTAATGCCAAAAACCTCAACCGGATCACTTTTTAAATGCTGCACCATAAGGCTTCTAACGGGAGATTTCTCGATTTTTTTCATCCAGTTCAGCGTCATTTCATGGGTTTTTTCTGGATCAAACCGAAATAATATTGCGCGAATTATTGGATAAAGTAGTTTTAGCATAGTGTTTTGAATCGTTTAAATGACTGGAATCGGCCGAATTATAACCCGAGATAATTGACTTGTCGCGAAATGAATCGAGTAAAGCGGTCTAAACCCTACCGAGAGTCAGCTTAATCAGTTAAAACATATTTCGCTATTAATTTACTCTGGCGGTTAGCTACAACCACCAGAAGCAGGGAATTAAAACGTGAAAAAATAATGAGTTATTCTTTGGCTTTTCCTTTTTTCACGGCAGCTTTTTTTGTCGTCTTCTTTTTAGCAGCTTTCTTCTTCACCGCTTTTTTCTCCGTTTCTATCCATTTTCCATCGACATAATGAGCGCTCCAGCCTGTTGCTTTCCCATCTAATTCACTCGTTACATATTGCTCTTTCACTTTACGACTAAAACGGAACATCGCTTTATTACCGTCAGAATCAGCCGTCGGCGCTGAAACCAGGTAGTTAAATTTGGGATCCAGTTTATCTTTAACCATTAATAGTTCTTCAACTAACGGTGCCCTGGTTTCTCTATTTTTGGGAAATTGGCTGGCTGCAAGAAAGATTCCAGAAGCCCCATCTCGTAAAATATAATGATCATCCACCTTAACACATTTCAACTCTGGCATAGGGATAGGATCCGCTTTTGGTGGAGCAGCTTCACCGTTTCTTAACAGTTTCCTTGTGTTTTTACATTCTTCATTAGTACAACCAAAGTATTTACCAAATCGGCCAACTTTTAACTGCATTTCACTATCACATTTATCGCAATCAATTACCGGCCCATCATACCCCTTAATTTTAAAACTTCCCGCCTCAATCAGATAACCTTTACAAGTTGGATTATTTCCACAAACATGAAGTTTGCTTTGCTCGTCAATCAGATAACTATCCATTGCTGATTCACATTCTGGGCAACGTTTTTTCAAAAGTAAATTTCGACTTTCTGCTTCTTCGTCCTTGTCAACCGCCTCAATTTCGTCTCCGGGAATTAAGTTCATGGTATGCTTACAACGTTCTTTAGGCGGTAAAGAAAACCCACTACAACCTAGAAATGTCCCCATTGATGAATTGCGGATCATCATTTTATTCACCTGACATAAGGGGCAGTCCATATTCATTTCAACAGACTTAACATTATCCATTCCGCCATCTTCGACAGGTAGCTCGGCTTTCGTCAGTCTTTTGGTTAAATCACTATAAAATTCATTTAAGGTGTCTTTCCATACCTTTTTGCCATTGGCAATGGTATCAAGAGCTTCTTCCATCTTGGCAGTAAAAGAATAATCCATCAGATTGTTAAAGCTTTCACTCAGACGATCAGAAA
Organism: Kangiellaceae bacterium; assembly: GCA_016743995.1. Classification (GTDB taxonomy): domain Bacteria; phylum Pseudomonadota; class Gammaproteobacteria; order Enterobacterales; family Kangiellaceae; genus Aliikangiella. Next base: position 9,765 of record JADGFG010000019.1, read on the forward strand.
CTATCTCTCCTATTTTTGTCGCATAAAAGCGGCGACTTTTAACAACAACATAACCCCTATCCTGTATAGTAGAAATAATGTTGGCATAAGTAGAAGGTCGACCAATTCCTCGTTTTTCCAACTCTTTAACCAGCGCGGCTTCACTATATCGAGGAGATGGTTTGGTAAAATGCTGTTTGGGTTCCAGCTTTTCCAAGTCTAGTTTCTGACCTACTTTAACTTCAGGTAATAAAATGTCTTCATCGTTCTTTGATTTACGAGGTGGCTGCACTTTTGTCCAACCATCAAACTTCACCACTCTGCCTTTTGCTGCCAGCTTAAAGTCGCCAGCCTTAACGACCAGATTGGTCACATCATAAACAGCATCAGTCATCTGACAAGCTATAAACTGCTGCCAGATCAGGTTATAAAGACGTATTGCATCTGAATCAACGTTTTTAAGATGTTTTTCCACAGTACGCGCATTGGTTGGTCGAATTGCTTCATGCGCTTCCTGAGCTCCTTCTTTATTGGAGTAAAACTTAGGGTTCTCCGGTAAATAAGCTGCATCAAAATTATCGGAAATATAGTCTCTTGCCATAGATAAAGCATCGGCACTTAACATGGTAGAATCAGTACGCATATATGTGATATAGCCTGCTTCGTAAAGCCTCTGTGCAAGCATCATCGTTTTCTTAACATTAAAACTGAGCCGCGTACTGGCAGCCTGTTGTAGCGTTGAGGTTATATAAGGTGCACTCGGACGGCTTTTAGTTGGCTTGGAATCACAACTATCAACCACTAAAGCTTGTTGCTCCAGCAGCGATAACATTTCATCACTTTGTTTTTTGTTACCTGGGCGATATTTTTCTCCCTGGTAACGACGAACTTCAAGTTTCAGCTGGTCACGTTGTTCCGTTAACGTATCGGCCCACAACGTCCAGTATTCATCAGGTATAAATGCTCTGATTTCTCTTTCTCTTTCAACAATCAGTTTTACTGCAACCGACTGAACTCGACCAGCAGAAAGTCCTCTGGACACTTTTTTCCATAATAAAGGAGAAACCATAAACCCAACAACACGGTCTAAAAATCGTCTCGTTTGCTGTGCGTAAACAAAATCCATATCCAGATGAGTTGGTTTTGAAAAGGCGTCCTGAATTGCTTTTTTGGTTATCTCGTTAAACACTACCCTTTGGTAAATATCATTATCACCACCAATTTCTTCCCTGAGGTGCCAGGCAATAGCTTCCCCCTCTCTATCCAAATCCGTTGCGAGATAAATTTTGTCTGCATCTTTGGCGTATGATTTTAGCTCTTTTATTATTTTTTCTTTACCAGGTAGTACCTGATAGTTTGCCTGCCAGTCATTCTCAGGATTAATCCCCATTCTTTTAAACAGAGATTCTTTAGCCGCCTTAGCTTTATGTATAATTTTTGCTTCAGGAGAAAGCTTTCTGGTAATAGCAGCTTTACGCGCTCTTTCTTTAGGATCTGATGCACCAGTAACCACTTTGGTGGGCAGATCTCTCACGTGGCCGACACTGGACTTTACGATAAAGTCCTTTCCCAGATACTTATTGATTGTTTTGGCTTTTGCCGGAGACTCGACAATAACTAGTGACTTACCCATTTAATTTATACGAACCCTTGTTTACATGAACTTTCATGATTTTTTTAAATTTAGTTCTTATTTTACGCCTGAGCCAGGTGTGAAATAAAACTCAGGAGCCTGTATTATTATCAAATTACATGATTAAAATAGTTAGTAACAATACCAACTGATGCTACACATTCAGTATCAAACAGTCTGCCTGCTATATAAAACACCGTTAATACTTCATGATACTTGAAATCAGTGTAATGAATGAACAAATGATTTACATTCAATCAAATAAACCTGTTTCACCCAACGTCGCTGACTAAAAAATAACCAGCAACAACATTGCCTTTTTATTGTATGGCCATTTACCCTGGCATAGTCAACCAATAATTACCAATTTTCAATATTAATTAACTAATTAAAGACATACCGCAGTGCTGTCGCATAATTCTTAACCTTTTTTAAGCAAACTTACCGGATTAGAGATAAAGGTGAGCACCTTGTCACCTTTTTTACGCCTCGCCAGGATGCCGCTAACATCAGCCCGAATACACTAACAGGTAATACAATCCACAAATTCCAGTGAAACTCAAATGGAATATCAAAAACCTGTGTATATAACAAAAAAGACACTAATTCAACGGCCAGTACACCCATGAGTGAAGATAATAATGCCAACCATAGATACTCAAACCTGAAGCAACGTGCAATAAATGACTCTTCCGCTCCTAGCGTTCTAAGAATAGCCGACTGTCGGTATTTTGCCTCAAAAGTATGCTCAAGGGCTGCCCACAATAAAGCCAGGCCAGCCGCCACTACAAATATCATGATAAGCTCAACCGCAGTCGTCGCATTAACGATAATATTTTGAATCTCCTTTAAAATTTTATCAAATTCGACAATCGTCACACCAGGAGTCATTTTTGCCAGTGCAGGTAATAGCATTTGTTGAGACGCAGGCAACAGAAAACTGTTAATGTAGGTTGCATTAAATTCCGATAATGCTCCGGGTTCAGCTATCACATAAAAATTAGGCGTAAAAGTTTGCCAGTCAATGCGTCTGATATTAACAATGATACCTTGCCAGTCATCTGCACCAATTTTAAAATTCAGCGTATCCCCCAGTACCAGGCCTAACGCATTAGCTGTTTTTTCATCAAGCGAAATTGAATGCTGTGAATCCGACAGGTTCCAGCCCCACTCTCCTGCTGTGATCAGATTACCCTCAGGAACATTATCAGACCACGTGATATTTAACTCTCGTTTTAGTGCATTATATTCCAGCGCCTCTGCTGAAACTTTTTTATAAACAGGGTGTCCATTAATTCCTGTAATCCTTCCTCGAACCATAGGATAAAATCTGGAATACTTCAGTTCATGCTGGTTAAAAAAGTTTTTTACTGGCTCTACCTGAGAGGCTCTCAGGTTATATAAAAAATGATTCGGCGCATTTTCATCAAGACTCTGTTGCCATTTTGAAAGTAGCTCACCTCGAACAAGCACTATTGTCGCAATTACAAATAATGTAATGCTAAATGCTAATAAATGTAGCAGTGTCACAGCTTTATTAGCTTGTAACTGACGTAGACTAAAATTAACGGCGGCACTATTCGTCAGGGCTAATTTTCTCATTACTTTTAATAACAAACTCGCAATAATTGCGAAAATAATACCGAGTACAAACACGCCCAGAATTACGCTCATTAATAACTGTATATCCCTCATCTGAAGCCATAGTACAAATGTTAAAATGCCGCCTGAAATCAGATAAATCATACTAACATTAAATGTTAATGGTTTTAACTGTCTACGTAATACACGCATTGGTGGAACCACTTTTATCTGTAGTAATGATGGTAAAGCAATGACCGTTAACAAAGTAACTGTACTCGCAACGGGTAGCCATAACACCGCATAATTTGCGGCAGGTAACCCCTCTACAAAACTTGAAGCTAACAGATTAACCATCAATTCGTAAAAGAGAACACCAACAATTCCACCAGCAACAATACTCGACAAGCAGATAAAAGCCAGAATATACACAAAAATAATGAGAACCTGATTACTACTCATTCCAAAACAACGCATCAGTGCACTTAAATCAAACTGCCTGCGTACGTAACGATTAGCCGAGAGCGCAATAGCAACACCCGATAAAATAATCGTTAAAAGGCTGGACAAGCCAATATATTTTTTACTACGGGCTATCGCTGAACCTGCAAGAGGCGATTCATCAAAAATAGTTAATAACCTTTGACTTGCTGTTAGTTCAGATTTTACTTTTTCTGCTAAAACAGCGACAGCAGAACTATCACCAGAAAATAAATACCTGAAGGTTACTCGGCTACCTGGCTGTATAATTCTGGTCGCCTGCAAATCTTCAATATTCATAATGACTGTCGGCGCAATATTAAACAACGTACTCACCTGGCCTGGTTGTAACGTCAATACCCCAGCATAAGAAACTTCACTGTAGCCTAACTCCGTTTTGCTATTTTTGTTCAGGTCAAGACTGTGATAAATTTCGGGTTCAACCCAGACTTCACCTCTGGGAGGTGGGCCTTTGATAACCCTGGATTTTCCAAAAGGCGTATCTGCAATTTCCAGTCGGCCCCTCAACGGATAATTATCAGAAACCGCTTTTACCATAGATAATTGAAGCTTTTCGTTTGCAAAAAGTACGCTTGAAAATTCCACGCTTGTCGCTTTTTTCAATTTTACCTGCTGTGCCAACTGTAACCAGCTATCGGGTATTTTCGCAGGTGAAGTTATCACAAGATCTGCGCCGAGCACATCGGCAACCTGCATTTCAGTAGCACTTTCAATCCTGTCAATCACTAAAAAAATCACACTAACCGATGCCATTACAATGCTCATGGCAAAGAGCAACACGAGCATATCACCGCGCTTCCAGTCTCGACTGAAAATTTTGTGGGCTATATTTAGCAGATGCAAATGATTAATCATTGATTATGCCTTCTACACTGCTCCTTCTTTCCTTAACACTCGGTATATCGACTCCCGGCTCATCAACACTTTGCTCGGTACGAGCCTGCTCATCAATGACGACATCACCTCCGGTTCTTCGCTCAACTATCTGCCCCCCACTCAACATTAACGCTTCGTCACATTTCGCCGCCAGGTGAATGTCATGAGTAACCAGAACAAGCGTCGTTTTTAACGTTGAATTAAGCTTAAACATTAAATCAATAATTTTTTGCCCTGTTTCCGTGTCAAGATTTCCAGTCGGTTCATCGGCGAGTAACAAACGAGGTTCAGAAACAAATGCACGAGCAATAGCGACTCGTTGTTGTTCTCCACCCGACAACTGATTTGTATAATGATTCATTCTTTTTTCTAGCCCAACTTTACTCAGAATTTCCATTGATTTTTCTCTGGCTTTTTTATCTCTTTTTAGCTCCAGTGGCATCATCACATTTTCTAATGCGGTTAAGCCTTCTATCAATTGAAAACTCTGAAAAACAAAACCCAGGTTTTCTTTTCTTAATTGTGCACGTTGCTCTTCACTGAGTTCAAATATCGATTTTCCATTCAAAACAACCTGTCCACTTGTTGGCGTATCCAGTCCTGCCAGTATTCCCAATAATGTCGTTTTACCAGAACCAGACTCACCTAATATTGCCAGACTCCGCCCGACCTCTAATTCAAATGAAATATCTTGTAAAATTTCCAGCTCGTTTTCCGTTGTAGCAACTCGTTTACACAGATTGATAGCAGTTAACATAGCGTTACTCTTTAAATTAATAAACTCAGGGCTTTTACCAAAAATTCAGTTGCAAATAAGGCAAATTCATGTGATAAATCATTATCAAACGACCATCAACTAACCGTATGTTAACGATTATAAGCTATGCTCAAATACATTTTACTGTTAATTCTGACCAGCTATCTACCCTCATATTCATCGGTTGCACTATGTGAGCAAAGTTCAGTAATCAATCAAATTCAATCCAGCCCGAAATCATCAGATAACTTAATTCTGGTATTTGGTGATAGTCTGAGCGCAGCATACAACATAAAACATGAACAAGGGTGGGTTAGTTTGTTACAAAACTTTGTGGTAGAAAATAAAATATCAGCAAAAGTAATCAATGCCAGTATTAGTGGAGAAACAACCACTGGCGGCCTGGAGCGCCTGGAAAAGCAACTGACAAAATCACAAGCAGACATCATAATTATTGAACTAGGCGGAAATGATGCGTTACAGGGCCTGAATCTTGAGACAACTAGAAATAACCTGAAACAAATGATTACGCTGAGTCATCAATATAACGCCAGAGTTATTCTTGCTGGCATGAAAATTCCACCGAATTATGGCCGTACCTATTCCACAAAATTTGAAAAGATCTACAATGATCTGGAAAAACGGGAAAATGTTATTCTAATTCCTTTCCTGCTAAAGGACGTTGCAGGTACTGAAACCTACATGCAACTGGATAGAATTCATCCAAATGCCAGCGCTCAACCCGTTATTATGCATACTGTCTGGCAGTATCTATCACCGTTACTAACTGAACCTTCAGAGAAAAAATAACGAATATCACTCGCTCGCAAAATCCGTTGTGCTGTTTGTACCCAAACTCCCCGGGTATAATCAGCAAAAAACAGAAAGAAGATTAGCACTTAAAACTCGCGCCAGACAATTAAATATTTCAGCAATATAGCATATAACAAACTATACTTCCGTTTTATTCGCAACAAGCGGAATACTATTGAAAATCATTATTTATCCTTTATACTTTTAATATTGAATTTAAACATCAAACTGCTCACAGGTATCTACAAATCAATTATGACCCAGTCAAAACACTTTGAAACCAATACCATTCATGCCGGCAAGCTTAAAGATGAGCAGTTTGGAGCTTTGAGTACACCGATATTTCAAACATCAACTTTCATTTTCGATAATGTACAACAGGGAGCCGCACGCTTTCAGGGCGAAGAAGAAGGTTATATTTATGGTCGGTTGGGTAATCCAACTGTCAGAGAACTTGAACAAAGAATGGCATCATTGGAAAAAACGGAAGACGCTGCTGCTTTTGGCTCTGGCATGGGCGCTGTTTCAGCAACACTTCTCGCCAACCTGCAAAAAGGCGACCACGTTGTCGCTTCTGCGGCATTATACGGTTGTACATTTGCCCTGATGAACCACAAATTTCCGCAATTTGGCATTGAAGTCTCTTTTGTTGACATGACAAATGAAACAGAAATACGTGAGGCAATCAAAGCCAATACCAAAGTTATTTATTTTGAAACACCTGTAAACCCCAATATGGTGGTTATTGATATCAACCTGGTTGCTAATATCGCAAAAGAAAAGAAAATAATCAGTATTATCGACAATACCTTTATGTCACCAGCATTACAAAACCCCGCTGATTACGGTATTGATCTGATTGTTCATAGTGCCACTAAATATTTAAACGGGCATGGAGATGTAGTCGCAGGAATTACCTGTGGTAGCAAAGAGCAGATAGAAAACATCAAATTAACCACATTGAAAGACATGGGAGCTGTCATCAGTCCCAATGATGCCTGGCTTATCATCAGAGGATTAAAAACACTCTCTGTTCGAGTCGAAAGACATTGTGAAAATGCATTAAAAGTCGCGCAGTTTCTTGACTCACATCCCAAAGTAAAACTCGTCAATTACCCCGGACTTCCTGAACACCAGGGCTTTGCGTTAATTGGTAAACAAATGCGTGCCGGTGGTGGAATTATGGCATTTGAAATAGATGGTTGCTTTGACGATGCCGTTGAGTTTATGAATAGCTTGCATATGTGCTCTATCGCGGTCAGTCTGGGGGATGCAGAAACTCTGATCCAACACCCTGCTTCAATGACCCATTCACCTTATGAACTTGAAGAAAGAGCAGCTGCCGGCATTAGTGAAACCTTAATCAGACTATCCGTAGGTCTTGAGCACATTGACGATATTATCAGTGATCTGTCTGGCGCTTTTGCTGCGATGGAAAGTCGATTAAAACAGGTTAGTTAATTTTTAAAAGGTACTTCGTTTTGATACAACCTTCTTTTGCCGGCAACTGTAAAAGAAGGTAAAAAACCAGTTTTTCCCCACATCCATTCAATCGCAATGCACAGCGACAGGGATTTCCTGGTTACGTTTTAGCTCTTTAAAAAAGTAACTCGCATGCAGGCAAAGTGGTGCGAAACCTTCTTTCAAATTAAATATCCCACAAAACGTTAAAACCTTCCCAATCAGGTAAACGATATTATTAGTGAGCTGCCTGGCGCTTTTAATGCGATGACTTTTACGTAAAACTAACAACCTGATCTCGCCTTTATCAATATTAAAATACCAGATCGGGCTAGCCGCAAAAGACCGATTCTCGCCCACATCCATATCTCAATCGCGATGCTCAGCGCCAGCGACAGGGCTTTTTTGGTTACTTTTTTAGCTCTTGAAAAAAGTAACTCGCATGCAAGCAAAGCGGTGCGAAACCTTCTTTCAAATTAAATATTCACACAGAAAATTAAAACCTTACTACTCAAACATCCATAAAAAAAGGCAGAAAAAACTGCCTTTTTTATTTTCTAAGTTAAATCAGCAATTAAGCAGCAACAACCTTTGCAACGGCTTTTTCAAAGGCCGCCATCCCTTGCTCAATTTCAGCTTCAGTAACTAGCAAAGAAGGTGCAAATCGAATAACATTTGGACCTGCTATCAGAATCATCAGATTTTGTTCCAGAGAAGCAACCATAAAATCTCGCGCACGCCCCAGATATTTCTCTTTTAACGCGCCACCAATTAACAGCCCTTTACCACGCACTTCATCAAAGATGTCGTACTTTTCATTAATCATCTGCAATTTAGTTTCATACAGCGCACGTTTTTCGTTTACGCCAGCTAAAACAGTTTCGCTATTAATAATGTCAAAAGCTTTACTGGCCACGGCACAAGCCAGCGCGTTACCGCCGTAAGTACTACCATGACTACCAATATTAAGTGCCACGGCAAATTTGTCTTTGGCTAACATGGCACCAATTGGAAAGCCACCACCCAGCGCTTTCGCACTCGTCAACACATCGGGCTCAACGCCATAATCCATATAAGCAAATAGCTGGCCTGTCCGGCCCATGCCTGTTTGAATTTCATCAAGGACCATAACCGCATTAAATTTATCACACAGTTCACGCACCTTTTTCATAAAGGCTTTATCTGCTGAAATAATCCCCCCTTCTCCCTGAACAGGCTCCAGAACTATCGCACAGGTTTTATCAGAAACCGCTTTTTCCAGCATTTCGATATTATTAAACTCAAGATGAGTGATGCCCTGAGGAAGTGGTTCGAAACCCTGAGTATATTTAGGTTGACCACCTACACATACGGTAAAAAGTGTTCTACCATGGAAAGATTGCTTAAATGAGATAATTTCATTTTTATCACTGCCAAAATTATCAGAGGCATATTTTCTGGCCAGTTTAAAGGCGGCTTCATTTGCCTCCCCACCAGAATTAGAGAAAAAAACTTTATCGGCAAAAGTATTATCAACCAGCTTTTTACCGAGTTCTAACGCAGGCACATTAGTAAAAACATTACTTAAATGCCAGAGCTTATCTGCTTGCTCCTTCAGTGCACCAGTTAACTCCGGGTGGCAATGCCCCAGCGCATTAACCGCTATACCTCCGGCAAAATCGACATATTCATTATCATCTTTATCCCACAGTTTTGCCCCACTTCCTCTTACAGGAATGATTTTTAGTGGCGAATAGTTAGGTACCATTACGTCATCAAACGTTTCTCGTGATACTTCGGTCATTTTATTATCCCATTTCTCAATTCAATTATCATTTTGTTCAATATCAAGAACATCGGAGCTATCATCGCTAATTTTTCATTCAGATTCCAGTCAAACACTCTACTTTTTACAAAATTAAGCCAATCAACCAGAAATATTAATTTATATTAGCCATAAGCTGAATAATTCACTATATAAATAATGCCTGAGTCTGAGTTTTAACAATATAAAGGTAACGAAGGAATAACTCTATTGTAATAATTGGCTGTTACCTTTGCCCTGATCAGCGGTATAATCGGATTAGCGACTGACACTGCTTGATATGCAGCTATCAATAACAATAATTATATACTGAACAGACAAATACGGGAGTGCTCCATAGCATGATGATTATTCGTCCGGTGAGAATGGATGATTTAAATGACATTCTTGAACTGGCCAACAAAACAGGTACTGGTTTAACCACTTTACCTGATAGTAAAAAACATCTGATCCAGAAAATTGAAAACTCAGTTAACGCGTTTAACCTCGAAAACTGCAAACCTATGGATGAGTGCTATTTATTTGTTCTGGAAGATACAATACAAAAAAAGGTCGTTGGCACAAGCGGAATTGTTGCAGCTGTAGGTAGTACGCAACCCTTCTATACTTACAAACTCAATACTGAAGTTCACTACTCTCAGTCAATGGACATTTACCGGAAACATAATTTTTTAACATTAACCAATGACTTTACTAATGCGTCCGAACTCTGCACGCTATTTCTTTCTCCTGACTTCAGAGGTGGTGGAAATGGGATGCTTTTATCAAAATGTCGCTTTTTATTTATCGCGCAACATCACCAGCGTTTCTGTGATAATGTCATCGCTGAAATGCGTGGGTTGTCTGATGAGGAAGGACATTCTCCATTCTGGGAAAGCGTCGGCCGTCAGTTTTTCGGTATAGATTTTGAAACCGCAGATAAAGAAAACGGTGAAGGCAACAATCAGTTTATTGCCGAGCTTATGCCCCATCATCCAATCTATGTGCCCTTGCTTTCAAAGGAAGCACAAGAAGTTATTGGGATGGTACATCCACACACTCGTCCCGCACTACAAATGCTTAAAGCGGAAGGCTTTCGATACAATGGTTATGTCGATATATTTGATGCAGGACCTACAATAGAATCCCCCGTAAAAGAAATTCGCTCAATAAAAGAGAGTTTTGAACTTAAAGTTAATGTGACTCAAGCAACTAACGATACCAATACTGCGTATGCAATCATCAGTAATTGTGAATTAAAAAATTTCAGAGCCTGCTTAACACGAATATCTCCGCCAGAAAAAAGTGAGATTTCAATTGATTCACAACTGGCGGAGGCTTTATCAGTCAAAAATGGTGATTCGATTCGCGTCAGGTTTTATTAAACCTGCCCGACTAAAAAATGCTGGTTCAGGTAAATTAACCAGCCATCTGCTTAATTAAAAAAGCTGAAACTTCTGCTGCCGCTTCCAGGGTTTTTTCTGCTCCCTGAGGAGCCCCCATAGAAGTATTCAAAAATGGAGCGATTTCCATCATATCCGCACCAGTCACAGGAAACTCAGCGGCCAACAGACGTAATATCAACATCGCATCTTCAGTTAACAGACCATCAGGTTCTGGCGTACCGGTTGCAGAAGCAATACTCGAATCAATTGCGTCAATATCAAAACTCACATAAAGTTCATCAATTGACTCATCCTTTAACTGTTGCAATATCGTATTCGCAATCAACGCTGCTCCTTTCTCCAGAACCTCATTAGCCCAGAACTGCTTCACGCCAAATTTCTGCTCCCAGTGCGACTGGTCCTTACCACTTGAACGAATACCAATCTGAATTAAATGAGCAGGAGAATTTAAATCTTCCAGGATGTGGGTACACCAGGAACCAAAACACAAATCAATCCCTAAACGCTCAACCATCAAATCGGTATGTGCATCAAAGTGTATAATAGCCACTCGTTTTCCATTTTTCTTTTTACTCTGCAAATAGGCTTTTGTTAACGGATAACTGATTGAATGATCACCACCAATTCCAAAAATACCTTTGTCAGGGAAAACACTATAAAAATCACTCGCTACATCTTGTGTGATTGACAAGGGACTCACATAAAACTGACTACTTTGTTCTTCGTACAAAGCAACCCGACAATTATCAATAGTCTGTTGATTCAGATATTTATCATGCAACAAATGAGGAATGACTCTCACATCTCCCATATCAAATGCAGGTAACTGACCATATTGTTCACGCATAGCATTACGCAAAAATAAAGGCCCCCAGTTAGCCCCCCGTAAAATTCCACCACCACAATCAGAACTAATTCCCAGAATGACGACTTTTCCTTCCTGAGGTATTTGATCAAGTGATTTTTTCCATAAATCGTCGATATCATTCAGTTGGCCATAAATGGCCTTATGCAAGACTTCTTTACGCTCCTTCGCGGTATTAACGGTATAAACGCCATTTCCAGGCGGACATAAACATTTTTCAATTTTTGCTTTAAACTCTGGCCATCTGTTGTTCATAATTACTTTCTCAATAAGAATTGAATTAATGTATCAAACACTCAACGTTTATTTTAAGTGTTTTATTTTCAACGAATCTAAAGATTCTTCAGAGTCGATACACAAAATACTACGATAAAAAGAAAGCTCAGCATTCAAGGCTTTAATAATGGTTTCTGACTGTCTGAAACCATGCCCTTCTCCCTCAAACAACACATAAGCATAAGGAATCTTTTTTTCATCTAACGCAGCTGCCATAGATTCGGCCTGGCCTGGTGGAACCACTTTGTCTTCACTACCCTGCAAAAGTAAAATAGGACAGGAAAGTTGATCAGTATGATGAATAGGAGAACGTGATTGATAAAGCACTTTTTTCTCTGGATAAGGGCCAACCATTTTATCCAGATAACGTGCCTCAAATTTATGACTATCTGCAGCCAGAGATTCGAGGTCAGCAACTCCGTATCGGCTCATACCTGCTGCAAAAATATCGTAAAAAGTTAATGCACAAAGCGTTGTATATCCGCCCGCACTTCCCCCTCGAATCAGCAGCTTATCTTTGTCAACCAGACGCTTTTCAACCAGGTAATTTGCCGCAGCAACGCAGTCTTCTACATCAACAACGCCCCACTCCCCTGATAATAACTCTTTATATTTTTTTCCAAAACCAGTACTACCGCCATAATTGACATCGACAACAGCAAACCCTCGATTTGTCCAGAACTGAATATCAGCATTTAACGAATTATCAGTAAATGCAGTCGGACCACCATGGCTCATGACTATTAAAGGCGGGCTTGAACCTTCTGGCGCTTGAAATTCAGCGTTTAATGGAGGGTAGTAAAAAGCATGACATAACCGGTTATTCTCCGAATTGAAACTGATAGGTTCTGCGACACTGATATTCTCACTCGATAAGGGGAAAGTAGATGGCTCTGACAATAACTGACAAGACTTTGATTGAATATCATAACGATACATCGCGCTATCATCTGCCGGTCCCGATGCACAAAAATACAAGGCTTTATCATCAGCCAGCAAAGGACCAGAAAAAGCTTTAAAAGGTAATGGGACCGGCTCTATATGGCCGCTGGAAGGATCAATATGAGATAAATGCTGTTCCCCCCTTTCAAAATTCAGCGCATATAAAGTACCATCCGAATTAATCACATAGGTACCCAGCCCAAATATCCACTGTGGAGTCGCAAAATCCCTGTCTATTGGTGTTAAAGCATTCAGCATCCCCTCTCGATGAGAATAGATATTTGTCCAGCCACTTTTGTCACTAATATAATGCAGTACGCCATCATCTCCCCATTGAGGCTGAAAAATGGAAACGCCTTTTCCACCAGTCACTCGATGAGCGGCATCAATTGAACCGTCGGCATGAAAATCAGCCAACCAGAGTTCACTGGAGTCCCATGGCATATCAGGCTGATTCCAACAAGTCCAACAAATTCGCTGACCCTTTTTACTCAACCTGGGAAAACTGTAAAAATCGAAACCAGCATGAATAACATTAACTTCTAATGATTCCAGGTTGATTGATATCAACTCATTGATTACATCTGAATCAATATGGGTTTCCCTGACGGCAATTAAGTTTTTATGAAGAACGTCGATACAAAAATCCGCATAACGAGACTCTTTATTAACCTCAACCGGAGTGATAGCTTTAACCTGCCCAGCATCGAGCGATTCATCATACAAATACACACGATTGTCTTCCGCACTGGAATAAAATATACGCCCATCGACTACGAGGTAGTCTCCGCCACCATATTCATGAACCCTAGTCCTGACACTGATGTCGCCAGGTAACACTTCTTCAATGTCTTCTCCAATATCAGCTCCACTCGCTTTACTCCGCATGAGCACACCACGCCCATTCTCCATCGCTCGGACTTCAAGCCAGTACATGGAACCGTTATCAATGTTAAGATGACCATATTTACGACCTTTACGAGCTAAGACTTCAGCTGTCAGATTCGATTTCCAACTTCCGTAGGGTTTAATTTTTTTCATTTTATGATCTCCATGAGCATCTTTTTAGCATTGATATTTCGGTGCAATAGCAAAAGTTGAGCTCTGTTTCTTTATAAGAAGTATTAAGCAAGAACCAGCTGAACAGTGACAAAAAAGGTCAAACAGTTAAACTCAGTTAGTTAAGCTTAGATTAATTGAGCTTATAGAGCGAAGAGTTGTATTTCTACAAAAAGCACCGGTTAATTCTTTAAGTTTATCAGTAATTAACCGAATGCTACTCGTAAAAGTAAGTTTGTTACTTTTAGCCTTTAAATAAACGAGACTCCAGACTTCTTTGCCAGATTGATAAAAAGGCTTTTTCCAGCATTGACTGTAAAGAAAAAGACAAGCGCTGAGACAACGGCTTTTTCACTTCGTAATTAATCTCAAAGATATCTGAGTTTTCAGCAGCTTCAAGAATAATATCATCGCTTGTCATAACTTCATCGATTAAACCCAGCTTTAACGCCTGACTACCGTACCAGTGTTCGCCAGTTGCAACTTTTTCAATATCCAGCGATGGTCGATTCTGGATAATAAACTCCTTAAAAAGAACATGAGTTTCTTCCAGTTCAGACTTAAATTTACTACGAGCCTCTTCACTATTTTCGGCAAACATAGTTAAAGTCCGCTTAAACTCCCCTGCGGTATGTTGCTCATAATCCACTTTATTATGCTTGAGTAGTCGATGAAAATTGGGGATTTCAGCAACAACACCAATTGAACCAACAACGGCAAAAGGCGCTGCAACAATTTTATCAGCAGTACACGCCATCATATATCCGCCTGAAGCCGCAACCTGATCAACAGCAATCGTTAATTCCAGGCCGGCTTGTTTTAATCGCTGAAGCTGAGAAGCAGCTAATCCATAAGAATGAACCATACCCCCCGGACTTTCCAGTCTTAGCAATACTTTATCGCCTTCTTTAGACGCAGAAACAATTGCTGATATCTCTTCTCTGAGATTTTCAACAGCAGAAGCTTCAACATCACCATCAAAATTTAAAACAAATAGACGCGGTTTACTTTCTGCTTCTTTATCAACTTCATGCTCTGTCTGACTGTCATCAGTACTTTCGACTATTTTAGCATTTGAGTTTTCAACATCCGAATTTTCAACAAGCGCTGACTTCTCGTCGCTTGTTTCAGTACCATTAGAACTCTCTTTCTCTTTTTCCTCTTTCTCTTTTTGCTTTTTCTGTTTTAATGCAAGCTTTAAGGCTTTTTTCTTTTTCTTCTCTTCCGCTTTATGTTGCTTTTTATGTTCTTTTGCCTGAATTTTGTACTCTTCTTCACTCATTATTTCCTTGAGCATACCTTCTTTAACTTCTTCTATTTCTTCACTCAGGTTAATAATTTCAATATGTCCTTCCGCACTTTTTTTATTTTTCTGTCCGGCACTCACAATCGCACTGAGAACAACAATAATTGCCAGCACAATAGTCACCGCCTGGGCGAGAAACATGCCATAATCCGATAAAAAGTTCAAAAATTCACCTCTAATTTCAAATAGCTTATAATAATTAATGTTTGAAGCGGCATCATACTAAGGGAAAATGCTTCTTAAATAAACAAAAAAAGCCCTTGCCAACAGGCAAAGGCTTCATAAAAGTCGAACAGGCGGGTTTTATTGAGCCAACCACTCCGGTCTGCTAACCTGAACCCCTTTTGTTGCAGCAGGTGAATTAAGAAAAGTCACCATCTGGGTCTGCATTTCAATCGTCAGGTCACGGTTTTCTGTCGGCACCAGTGCCGATTTGTGATCGCCAATGTTAAAGCGGGCAAAAAGACGATTACCTGCAACAAAACCAGCTTCGGTTACACTAATAGTTTCAGTGTCCATAAACCTGGTAAGTGGTGTATTACCCGATTGAGGTGCATTAGCAATAGTACTGGGGATATGAACATCACCATCATTGTGCATGATAAGCACTGGCACATTATTCACCTTCGCAAATGCAGAAAGGCTGGCAGGATCAATCGTATCAACAACGGTTTGTGCGACAAACATAAATTTAGCGTAATCAGCAGTGCCACGTTCAATGCCTGCGGCAGCCAATCCGGCATGAATAGACGGACCAAAGTAAGGCGAACCATCCAGTAATAACGCAATACCACTACCCGGGCTCATTAATACCGCTGATTTGATATTATCGGAATATCCCAGAAACCCAACACCGGTCATAGCGCCAAGTGAATGCGCAACAAAACTGATTTTTGTCTCATCAAAATCAGTGCCTCCTCCATCAATATCCATATATTTAATAGCTTTTTCCAGCGCCAGTAAATCCAGAATTGCCTGACGCCCGTTATCTCTGACCGTCAATAAACTCTTAAGATTAATAAAGTGCTTGCCAGATTCATCAACTTTTCCATCAGGTCCTGGCGCACCGGTATCATTGTTAACATAATCTACCCCAAAAGTTCTTTCTCGAACGCCAGCCGAAGAATACCCCGCAAACACACCAGGTTTACCATTGGCCAGTAATAGCTGATGAAAACCATTATCCTCCGCTATTCCATGAATCGGTTTATCCATGGCAATCACCGCATTACAGGAACCTGGCCCCGCTAGTGAATCAGCCACACTTAGCATTGCCGTTCGGTCGCTGGTAATACCATGTTGAAAAATAGTAACCGCATAAGGCTTACTACAACTGGGATGTTTAGGCAAAGCCACCAGTAAAGGCACTCTTTCGATTCCGGTTACCTGAGGCAGTTTATTAGCATAACTGGTGTGTTTTCCTGCGAGTGGGTTTTCCATCATTCTCCCCTCCACAGGCACCATGGCTGCCCCATGAAAGAACTCACTAACCACTGCAGTCGGCTTTTCGGCCGTAGGTGCCGTTAAAAAGTAATTTAAGTTAATTTCACCTTTATGAAGATCCGCTGCGCCCATTCCGCCAACAATCGTAGTATCTGTCATTAAAGAACTAAAGATGGGAGTTGGAACCTGACCTTGAGCAATGGCACCGTCAATGTAAAACATTTTTGAACTTACAACCACCGCACCAACCGCCTCTACGGTAAACTGAAAGCTTAGTGTAATATCCGCTTTAGGCTGGCCTGCTACTTCTGCGGCATTTTCCATCGCATTAACCAGTTTACGAGCCCCCTCTAAAGGACCTGTTGGTAATTCTTCCGGGATAGGGGTTGTCGTCTGAGTAATAGCATACTGTCGATCTGCAAAAGTTGAATTTCCACTAGAATCCTTAATACCATTAGTCAGCACGACCATGTAGCTGGCCTGTTGTACCAGTGGTTTTAAAGGTATCACCGCAACACTCATTTGTCCTGATAATGCGGCTACAAAGTCGACTCCGGCAACCAGCTCTTTTTCAACACCAGTCACAGCACCAGTCGGAGCAGGAATACCTGAACTCACTTCTGGTCTTTTAACATTCACTTTAAACAGGCGAATTGTCTTACCCGGAAGAATGGTATCTTTATTCAGAGTAACGGCCGGATTGGCCGGGTCAGTATTTAATTCATTAACAAAGGCAATGCTAAATGGTGCGGTCGCAGACCATCCATCCATCGCACTGAGCGCTACTGTCGGGTCAGAAAAATCAGTCGCATCAGCAACAGGTGGGTTCAGGGTAAAATCGGCTGTGTCCTTAAACAAAAAGTCGTTGGGTAAAGGTATTTTACCTTCACCAGGCTTAAAAAGTGGCCTGGTTGACGAAATGTTGCCCTGCCCTCCCGTTCCATCATGAATGATGGGTTCTTTAGTGCTATTACCGCAACCAACGATTCCCGTCAAAACAAGGATACCAAACCCCTGGATCAGTTTACTCATTTAATTTCTCCCAAAACAGTATTAAGGGTATCCACGCTTGTCTCTTACAACAGCTTCCTGGCTCATAAGATTTCTAAGTATTGTTGTGAGCTACCCATTTATAACGACTATTTTTGTTAATGGCTATTATTGTTAATGATTAATGTGTCAATGGTTATTATTGTCAATGCTTGTCACTGTTATCCGTTATTTTGACGAGTTCAAGACTCGACAAAATATAATCAACCACAATCCTACTAATAAAGGGCTATAAATAGCAAGTGTTCAGACCAGTTTATTCACCCATTAGTCAGGTAAATGAGCCATATTACAGCTCTCTTACACGGCTTTTCAACCTGTGAGAGACATTTTATCTCAGTCCAGGTAATAACTGATGCTTTAAGTAAAACCAATACAAAATAATAAAATTATTCGACACGAAAAAACAATCTCAAAACAAGATAGCAATTCAACTTCTCACACTTTGCCTGTTGCAATACCGTTTACCGAATTAAAGACGGTTTATCGGTTTCATTTCTCTTCGTTTAAATCCTTTTGATATAAGCCCATAAAAATAAATAACCAGAATTGACGAATATTACAAGCAATTATTATGGAACAGAACTAAGCTTAGAACTGAGGTTAAGCCAATTGGCTTAGTTGATTATTCAAGTTTTTAAAAATTAATAAAGATAACAAAATTATTTATGGGGTAAAAAATTACAGTCTCGAAACATTGAGTCGATTTTGTTGTCTTAACTTAATATTTAAAGTCATTTATAAGATACTAATACAACATCAATAGTGGAGCCAGTAATGAGTATTTTTAATCAATACCAGCAACGTTACGAATCCCAACAAGAAGAAGAATATACGCTTTCGGAATATTTAGAATTATGTCAGTCAGACTCTTCTGTTTATGCCAATGCCGCTGAGCGAATGCTACTGGCTATTGGAGACCCTGAAAAAATCGACACTGCCAAAATCCCTCGTCTTAGCCGACTATTTTCAAATAAGGTTATTTCCAGATATCCAGCATTCAAAGAGTTCTATGGAATGGAAGATTCGATAGAACAGATTGTTTCATATTTCACTCATGCAGCCCAGGGCCTGGAAGAAACAAAGCAAATTTTGTATTTACTGGGCCCCGTCGGTGGAGGAAAGTCTTCGCTAGCCGAAAAACTTAAAAGCTTAATGCAAAAAATGCCGGTATACGCGATTAAAGGCTCTCCTGTTTTTGAATCTCCATTAGGACTTTTTAATCCAGAAGAAGATGCTCAAATACTGGAAAAAGAATACGGCATTGCCAAGCGTTACCTCAATTGTATTATGTCACCCTGGGCTGTTAAACGATTACACGAATATGGCGGGGATATTTCTAAATTTAAAGTCATAAAAGTGCAACCCTCAATTCTTGATAGAATTGCTATTTCAAAAACAGAGCCCGGTGACGAGAATAATCAGGATATTTCTGCTCTGGTCGGTAAAGTAGACATTAGAAAGTTAGAGAACTTTGCCCAGAATGACCCAGATGCCTACAGCTATGACGGCTCCCTGTGTAGAGCCAATCAGGGATTGATGGAATTTGTTGAAATGTTTAAAGCACCAATCAAAGTACTTCACCCATTATTAACGGCCACCCAGGAAGGTAACTATAATGGCACTGAAGGCATGTCTGCAATGCCATTCCAGGGCGTGGTACTTGCACATTCTAATGAATCCGAATGGACCAGTTTTAAAAATAACAAAAACAATGAAGCTTTTCTGGATCGAGTTTATATTGTTAAAGTACCTTATTGTCTGAGAGTAAGCGAGGAAATCAAGATTTATGAAAAATTACTTAATCACTCTTCTCTTTATGATGCGCCCTGCGCCCCCAACACCCTCGATATGCTGGCAAAATTCACCGTACTTTCACGGATAATAAAACCAGAAAACTCCAGTGTTTACTCAAAAATGAAAGTGTATGATGGAGAAAGCCTTAAAGATACTGACCCTAAAGCGAAATCTTTCCAGGAATACAAAGATTATGCGGGCATCGACGAAGGAATGAATGGGTTATCGACACGATTTGCTTTTAAAATATTATCCCGTGTATTTAATTTTGATCAGACTGAAATTGCAGCCAATCCGGTCCACTTACTTTATGTGCTGGAATTACAGATAGAAAAAGAACAGTTCCCTCAGGACACTCATGATAAATACCTGGGGTTTATCAAAGAGTTTCTCGTCCCTTATTATGTTGAATTTATCGGTAAAGAAATCCAAACGGCTTACCTTGAATCCTACTCAGAGTATGGCCAGAATATTTTTGACCGTTATGTTACCTACGCAGACTTCTGGATTCAGGACCAGGAATATCGAGATCCAGAAACAGGAGAAAACTTTGATCGCTCTTCACTCAATGAAGAACTTGAAAAAATCGAAAAACCAGCAGGCATTTCAAACCCCAAAGATTTTCGTAATGAAGTGGTTAATTTCGTACTGAGAGCAAGAGCTAACAACCAGGGCAAAAATCCTAAATGGACCAGCTATGAAAAGCTACGAAGTGTTATTGAGAAAAAGATGTTCTCTAATACTGAAGAGTTATTGCCTGTCATTTCATTTAATGCAAAATCTTCAACAGAAGATTCGCAAAAACATGATGATTTTGTCAATCGAATGGTGGAAAAAGGCTATACAAAAAAACAGGTCCGTCTACTTTGCGAATGGTATTTACGCGTCCGTAAGTCTTCTTAAGCAGGATAATCAATATGCAGATTATTGATAGACGCCTAAATCAGAAAAATAAAAGCACTGTAAATCGACAGCGTTTTTTAAAACGTTATCGTAAACAGATAAAAGAAGCAATTACCAAACAGATTAGTAAACGTAGCGTTACTGATGTTGAGCGTAGTGAAAGTATTTCAATACCAGGCGGAGATATCACTGAGCCAACATTCAGGAGTGCTCCTGGCGGTCGCAGGGAAAGAATCTACCCAGGCAATAAAGAGTTTAATAAAGGTGACCGAATTAAACGCCCTCCCCCAGACGGAAAAGGCCAGGGCCGACGTGCCAGTGACCAGGGAGAAGGTCAGGATGATTTTGCCTTTGAAATTTCTAACGATGAATACATGGAAATTCTCTTTGAGGACCTGGAACTTCCTAACTTAAAGAAAAACAAATTAAAAAAACTCATTAATTATAAAAACATTCGTTCAGGCTTTAATACCGATGGTACTCCTTCGAACATTGATATTGTACGTTCACTGAAAGGTTCTCTTGCCAGAAGAATTGCCTGCCAGGCTCCCTTACGACAAACCTTAAAGCAAAAACAAGGTGAGCTGGATAAAATTGAAGGCGAAGAAAATCACAATAATGTCGAGCTAAAAAACAAACTAGCAGATGAAATTGAAAAGCTGAAATTAAGAATAAAAAGAATACCCTTTATTGACTCCTTTGATCTGCGATATAAAAATTTTGAAAAATTACCGCAACCCACAACCAACGCGGTTATGTTTTGCCTGATGGACGTCTCTGGATCAATGGATCAGCAAACAAAAGAAATGGCAAAGCGCTTTTTCATTCTACTCTATATGTTTCTTAAACGTACCTATAAAGATGTAGAGGTTGTCTACATTCGTCATCATACTCAGGCAAAAGAAGTTGATGAGCAGGAGTTTTTCTATTCCCAGGAAACCGGCGGAACCATTGTCTCCAGCGCATTAAAACTGATGCAGGAAATAATGCATGACCGATACCCGGTCAATGACTGGAATATTTATGCTGCCCAGGCTTCAGATGGTGACAACTGGAATGATGACTCCCGAATTTGTAATAAAATTCTGAGCGAAAGCATACTTAATCAGGTCCGTTACTACACCTATGTTGAAATCACTCAACGAGAGCCGCAAAATTTGTGGCATGAATATACAAAACTGGTAGAAGAAAGACAAAATTTTGCCATACAGAAAATATCTGAACAAAAAGACATTTACCCGGTTTTTCGAGAATTCTTTCATAAACAGTCAGTCAACTAAAAGGTCGATGAACTCGATTATGTCTAACTCTACAACAAAACCAAGCGCAGCAAGACCTGTATCTAATCAGTCAGGAAAGGCTAAGTCTGCAGCAGTTAAAAACAAGACAGCCAGAAAAAAAACACACTCTTCAAAAAATAAGCATACAGCCAACAAGCCCATCTCAACATCTGCAGACTGGAATTATGGGCTAGTACAAGAATATTACAGCACAATTGAATCGATTGCAGACGATTTTGAATTAGACACCTACCCCAACCAGCTCGAAATAATCAGTGCTGAACAAATGTTAGATGCTTATGCCAGTGTTGGAATGCCTATCGGTTACAACCACTGGTCTTTTGGTAAGCACTTTATTCAGAATGAACAACAGTATCGGCGTGGTCACATGGGGTTAGCCTATGAAATTGTTATCAATTCTGACCCCTGTATTGCGTATTTAATGGAAGAAAACAGCATGATGATGCAGGCTCTGGTCATGGCCCATGCCTGTTTTGGTCATAATTCTTTTTTCAAAGGCAATTATCTGTTTCGTACCTGGACAGATGCCGAAGCAATAATCGATTATCTGTTATTTGCTAAAAATTTTATTGCTGAATGTGAACAACATTATGGTGTTAGTGCGGTTGAAAACATACTGGATTCCTGTCATGCCCTGATGAACTACGGTGTTGATCGCTATAAAAGACCTAATCCGATATCGATGAGAGAAGAACGCAGACGACAAAAAGACAGAGAAGCTTACCTTCAATCACAGGTGAATGACTTATGGCGAACTATTCCAACAATGGAACCGGCACTCGATGCAAAAAATAAAACACGATTTCCCAGTGAGCCCCAGGAAAATATTCTTTATTTTATTGAAAAAAATGCACCGTTGATAGAGCCATGGCAAAGAGAAATTGTCCGTATTGTTAGAAAAATAGGTCAATATTTTTACCCTCAACGTCAAACCCAGGTAATGAACGAAGGCTGGGCCTGCTTCTGGCACTACACCATTTTAAATGAACTCTATAATCGAAAACACGTGACCGATGGCTTTATGTTTGAATTTTTGCAAAGCCACACTAATGTCGTTGCTCAACCTGATTTTGATAACCCCAACTACAATGGCATAAATCCTTATGCACTGGGATTTGCTATGATGAGTGATATTCGTCGTATTTGTGAAACACCTGACAAAGAAGACAAAAAGTGGTTTCCAGAAATTGCCGGTAGTAACTGGCGAGAAACAATGGAATTTGCAATGAAAAATTTCAAAGACGAAAGTTTTATTGCTCAATTCCTGTCTCCCAGGCTAATTCGACAATTCAAGTTTTTTTCTATTCTCGATGATGACGAAGATAGCGAGATGGAGGTGGCTGCTATCCATAATGACGCAGGTTATCATCATATTCGACAAAAACTATCAGAACAGCACAACCTGAGTATTAATGAACCTAACATTGAAGTTTTCGATGTCGACATAAAAGGCGACCGCTCACTGACTTTGCGCCATACTCCCAATAACAGGATCCCCCTGGCAGACAGTACTCCGGAGGTACTTAAACACCTTCACAGGCTCTGGGGCTTTACTGTAAAAATGGAAACTCTTGATGACAATGGCAAACGGGCTGAAACGGGTCGTTGTCCGGCCCTGGACGAGAATGCTCGGTAGCAAGTAGCGACTGAGCGTCAACGTCTGTTTTGTAATATCTGGTTTGCAATTTATGGTTTTTCTATAAAATTAAAACAAACACAACCACAAAAAATTATTTTTCCAGCTCTTTCAGCGAGCCGAGGCCACTTCTAATCTGCGCCCAGTATTCACCGCTTTTACGTCCATAATTCCAGATACACTCGTTAAGTAAAACAACATCTCGTTGTAACACAATATCTCTCATTTTAAGGTAATACTCTTTAGCCAGTTTACGCGCATCAGCATTAGCAAAATAATAGCGACCAACACGATGATAAATATTTTTAAAGCCATTAAGCATCAAAATATAAACAGGATTTCCTGACAAGCCAGCACATTGATGCTGTGCTTTCCAGTCAAAATCAATATAGGCCCCAGCACTTTCTGGCACCTGTTCAATTGAGGAAAATATTTCAGCCATTTTTTCTGCATTTTCTTTCATGGCAAATCTTAAATAAACACCGCCAAACTGGGTTCTGACATCTAAAAGCTGATCGGCCAGCTTAAGTGAGCCGGCATCATCCAGCCGAGTAATCGTTTCAAGTATATGTAAACCCGCTGTTTCCCAGATATTATTCACTCGCGTCGGTTTGCCATGCTGAATAGTTAACCAACCATCCCGTGCCAGCCTTTGAAGAACCTCACGTAATGTCGTTCTGGTTACCCCTATTAACTCAGAAAGCTCTCGTTCAGCTGGTAAAATAGTCCCAGGAGAAAACTTGCCATTCCAGATAGAGTCTACAATATACTCTTCAGCAAATGCGGCAGGACTTCGAGCTGTTATTAGGTTTGTCATTAGACGTTCCTGTTTTTTAAATATTCATTAATTTTTTAATATTCAGCGAATTTGCTAAACTTCAGACCGGCCTGACTGGTCTGATTTGTTATCAGGATACGCGTTTTAAGACTTTATCGCAAAGAATGTTGTTAGCATTTTTTTAAACGCTAATGACCAATATTTAACCGCGACATCATTAATATCAACTTGATTAAGATAACAAAGGGTTCAATTTTGAGCTTTAAACCGCAACAAACTGATTAAAATTAATACAAAACGTTGTACTAACAAAAGCAAGCAGTTAATTTTCAAGCAGTTTTTTGAAAATTCCTGCCTTTTTTGCTGGGAATAAGAGATAATAACGACTAAAATTTTAGATTATTAACTGATATTTTCGATACAGACATATTTTACTGACATTGAAAATCAATAAAAAATAAAAGACCAGCCAAACACTGAAGGAAACCTCATGAGCCGATCAATCTCAGCTGCATTTGCGTCAAATTTTTTAGGTAATGCACCTGAATGGTATAAATATACCATCCTGACATTTCTTGCGCTTAACCCCGTACTTGCCTACGTAGCAGGTCCTTATATAGCGGGTTGGGCTCTAATCATTGAGTTTATATTTACCCTTGCCATGGCGCTTAAATGCTATCCATTGCTTCCCGGCGGACTGCTGGCCATTGAAGCCGTTATGATAGGACTAACCTCTACCAGCAGCGTAGAACATGAGATTATTTCAGCACTAGATGTCATCCTCCTGTTAATGTTTATGGTTGCTGGTATTTATTTTATGAAAGACCTGCTTTTGTTTATATTTACCAAAATGCTACTGGGGATACGCTCAAAAGTTGTACTCTCCATCCTCTTTTGTCTGGTTGCAGCCGTATTATCTGCATTTCTAGATGCCCTTACAGTTACCGCCGTTGTTATTGCTGTTGCCGTCGGTTTTTATGGCATTTATCATAAAGTCGCTTCCGGCAAAAAATTTACCTGCGACCATAACCATGCAACAGATGAAGAAGTCGACGAGTTACATCGCAGCGACCTGGACAATTTCAGAGCCTTTCTAAGAAGCTTGATTATGCATGCTGCAGTCGGTACTGCGCTGGGTGGCGTTTGCACGCTGGTGGGAGAACCACAGAATCTTCTGATAGCAGCCAAAGCCAGTTGGGAGTTTGGCGAATTTTTCTTACGAATGTCCGCAATCACTATGCCCGTACTAGTGATGGGGTTAATCACAACGGCTATTCTGGAAACCACAGGCTGGTTTGGATACGGTACCCGACTACCTGAAAAAGTTCGTCAGGTTATGGAGGACTACGCCGACCACGAAAACGAACAGCGAACCACCAAAAACAAGGCAGCACTAGTAGCGCAGGGCATTACTGGCATCTGGTTGATTATTGCACTAGGCTGGCATCTTGCGCCTGTTGGTTTAATAGGGCTTACTGTTATTATCTTTGCAGCCGGCCTCTGTGGCGTTACCGAAGAAGGTCAGATTGGTCATGCATTTGAAGAAGCCCTGCCTTTTACCGCTCTTTTAACCGTATTTTTTGCCATCGTTGGTGTCATTGCCGATCAGGATCTGTTTAAGCCGATTACTGATGCCGTTCTGGCACTGGAAGGTAATGAACAAGTCGCCATGTTCTACCTTGCCAATGGGTTACTCTCCATGATCAGTGATAATGTATTTGTCGCGACGGTTTACATTAATGAAGTCGCAAACGCGGTTCTCGAAGGACGAATTACTCGTGAAACCTTCGACATGCTGGCCGTTGCGATCAATACAGGAACAAACATCCCCAGTGTTGCCACCCCAAATGGTCAGGCGGCCTTTCTATTTCTATTAACTTCAGCGATTGCACCACTAGTCAGGTTATCTTATGTCAAAATGGTTATCATGGCTTTTCCATACATGATTGTAATGAGCATTACCGGCTTGCTCATGGTAACTACCAGTTTACAACCTGTTACCGATATTCTTTACAAAAATGAAATGATCATACAACACACTGTTGAAGAGCTATGTCTGGAAACAGGCAACGACTGGAAAAATGGACACTGCATTCTTGAAGATGCAGGCTCAAATAAAGGTCACTAATAGTCAGACGCTAATACAGACCACAATAACCTTCTAGTTATCTTTCTCTTCAATATAACTAGAAGGTTTTTTCAAAAGAATCAATGAAAATTAATAAAAAAGACAATAGAAAACTGACGACGAGTTGAACTACGAAGCAGCTCTCGACAGACTCAATAAATCATCTCCCTCAACACGCTGAACAGTCCACTCATCCATTCCCTTTGCGCCAACACTTCGATAAAAATCTATCGCTGACTGATTCCAGTCAAGTACCCACCATTCAAAACGACCGCAATGATTTTCAACAGCAATTTGCGCCAATTTAATGAGTAACGCCTTACCAACTTTCTGACCTCTAGCTTCGGGCACCACAAATAAATCTTCCAGGTACAAACCAGATTTCGCCAGAAAAGTTGAGTAATTGTAAAAGTACAAAGCAAAACCAACCGGCTTATCATTCAATTCAGCAATGATAACTTCAGCAGCTGGGTTATCAGAGAATAAAGTCTGAGACAATTTCTCCGGTGTGGCCACCACTTCATTAGCCAGCTTCTCATATTCAGCCAGCTGCATAATGAAATGGTAAATCAACTCAACATCTTTGACTGTTGCGTTTCTTATATTTAATGGGTTGCTATTCATTTTTTGACTATTCTCAAGATTAATACCCCGCCGCTGCGGTTTCATCTTCCAGCTCATCTTCATACAACTGATCGCGAGGCATTCTGACAGCTAGCTCATCATGGCTGTAGTTTCGTAAATCAGTAAAGATGGCCGGGTCAACTTCAACCAGCGACTCCAGTTCAACCAGCTGCCCACTGGCAATGGTTGAAATACTGTCAAACGAACTGAACTTGAACAATGAACCGGTATCATCCACATCGGGTCTTGGCTCAGCAAACTGTGGGTTCAAACTGGCTCTCATGGTAATAACCGCCGACTCTTTAACACGCAACACTATCGGGCGAGACAATGTACCGAAAGTCCCGGTAAAACTTAAATCAATAAAAGTTGCGTTACGAGCGACTACATCGGCATTCTCAAACCCGGGCGTGTCACCCACACCAAGAAAAC
>JADGFG010000247.1 GCA_016743995.1 Kangiellaceae bacterium
GTTTATAGCAGATAAGTGGGGTTCGCTAAAAGCTTCTTTTAATGATGAGGTTGCAAGGCGGTGTGAGTCTGCTGGAATTGAAAGTAGCGAGCTTTATGCAATGTTGCCTTCGGGACTTAAGCAGCAGATGAAGGCTTGTTTATAAGTCTTCAGGAGAGATAAATACCAGTACTCATTTCTGAGATATTTTATTCGGATTGGATTTTCGAGTCATTGTAGCCGGAATACAACTTATTTAAATGGAGAAAGGAAATAATGTTTGACTTATAGCTGTAATCTGACTGTAACGCCAGCTCAGAAAATTTTACCTCGTCTGATTCTTCAGTAAACTATAATGAACAGTAATTGATATTTATCATTTATATTTTAAATCATGCAGGCCGTATTGTATTGATGGAGGGGGTTTCTTTGTATAGAAGGATAAAATTAAGAGGTTCCCCGGGATGACGGAGGAATCACTACAGCACGCTTATGAAGCAGAGCGAGAAGCTCGAATTAAAGCCGAGAAAATATTAGAAGAAAAAACCCGGGAAGTTAATTCTAATCTGGAGTTGATTTTATCTCAATATGATGAATTGCTTCTAAAAAATAAGGAACTTGACTTGTTAATGTCGGTGGCTAATTTTACGCAAAAACAACTTTCATTGACCGGTGCATTAAAACAATTTATCGAAATTCTTGGTGAGACCATTCGTACGCCTTACATATTGGTTTACTTATTAAAAAAGCGGGAAAAAAAACTCAAGCTAATTGATATGACCTGGACAGAAAAAGGCTTTCCTGAAGAGTTTTTCAAATTAATTGCAAAAACTGAGTATGGCGTAGGCGAGAGTATACCGGGGATTGTTCTGGCGAGCGGTAAAACTCTGAAATGGCGAGGCGAAAGCAATGTCGCGCCAGGAAGAGCAAGCGTGATTGAGCAGTTTGGACTCGATGGGTGTTATGCTTTTCCAATAAAACGTTATGGCGAGGTTATCGCTGTGGTTGAGATAGGTGTCCGAGACTGGGAGACATTTCAGAAAACGGTTATTGATAAAGTTGACTCTGCTGTTATGCAGTTGAGCGTAGCCCTGGAGCGTCGGCAGTCTCAGAAAGATACAACCCACAATCTACAAAGGCTGGAAAAAACACTTTGTGATTTGAAAAATGCACAAAATAAGCTGATACAAACAGAAAAAATGGCTTCTCTGGGTCAGTTGGCTGCTGGTGTCGCGCACGAAATTAATAATCCTGTTAGTTTTATTCTTAGCAATGTGGAAACGCTAGAGGAATATGTTTCGGTATTTATGAATCTCACCTGTCAATATCAGTTGATGCATGATCATATTATTCAATCTCAAAATTATAAATCCGATGCGCAACTTGAAGAGATAATCGGTGAGATTGATAGAATAAAGGATAAGGAAGATGTTCACTTCATAGTGAAAGATATTATACCGATGGTTAATGACTCAAAAGGTGGTCTTAATCGAGTTAGAGAAATTGTTGATAACTTGAAAAGTTTTGCCAGGGCTGATGAAGATGGACGCACGTTAACTAATCTGAATGATTGTGTTAAGAATACGTTAAAGCTCGTGTGGAACGAACTTAAGTATAATTCACGGGTAGAGACTGATCTAAGCGATTTGCCACTGCTTATGTGTAATGCAGGACAAATAGAGCAGGTTTTAATGAATTTGTTAATCAATGCCGGGCAGGCATGTGAAAGCAATGGAGTTATCGTTATTTGTACCTGCGTTGATGATAGTGATGTTCTCGTACGAATTACAGATAATGGCTGTGGTATCAATAAAGAAATAATAAACAAAGTGTTTGACCCCTTTTATACGACTAAGCCGATTGGCGTTGGAACGGGTTTGGGACTTTCGATCTCTTATGGCATTATGGAAAAGCATCAGGGGCGTATTGAAGTTGAAAGTGAGACTGGAAAAGGGACGACTTTTTCGCTTTATCTGCCTGCTACAGAAACGGTAAGCGATGCGATGTCTTCTGACACTTGAGTTTATATTCTGCAAACTCAGGCTTTTTAGGTTATTGATTTGACCAGCTGATTTTGAGCATTCGGTTTGACTCGTTATAGATTTTTATTTCCCTGTGTTATTTATTTAACTATTTTAATTAGATTTAATTCTATACAAGTGATTCTGATATAATGTCACGTTAGTCATATTTGACACTATTGTCTTCATGAGCTAGATTTAGACTATTAGCAGGTTGTTAATTCAAGGGTTCATGGAGGTATTAGTATGTCTACAGAAAGCATGGGGGTTTTTACCCAGAATACTCAACCGTCTGGATTACGGTTAGTTGAGGAAAATAATGAAGCTGATTCTGTGAAAGGGCAGCACAAAATATTGTGCGTTGATGATGAGCCTGAAATTCTTGATGCACTTGCCAGAATGCTGAAAAGAAGTGGATATCTGATCGATACCGAAACGCAGCCTGTGAGAGCGCTTGATCTTGTGGCGAAATATAAATATGACATTATCATTTCTGATATGAGAATGCCTGCAATGGATGGTGCAGAATTTCTGGCAGCAACTGAAAAATTCTCTCCAGATTCCTTAAGAATACTTTTAACGGGCTACTCTGATCAGGAGGCCACCGTTAGAGCAATTAATGAAGGTAAAGTGTATGGATATATCAGTAAGCCATGGAATAATAAAGCTTTTAAGGCTGTTGTTGAAGATGCTTTGTTATACAAATGTGAATTTGATAAAGCCCGTAAAAAATATAGTAAATTAAAACAAACTCATAAAAAAACAGGTGATGTTAACCGCCAGATGTATAAACAGATTCACCAGGTGAATGATGAACTGTTGAAAGTAAAACAACAATTAAACGTCAGTCATGGAGCCTTGATGAGCGAAAAGAAGGCAATGATTGAAGCGTTTTCCGAACTAGTGAACCTTAAACTCAACAGAAGTGTGGCATTTACCCGGTTAATTTCCCGCTATGCCAGAGACTTTGCTGAATTCTTACAGTTAAAGAGTGATACTGTGAACGATATTTCCTATGCGGCAATGCTTTATCCGCTGGGAAAGCTATTCTTACCGTGGAGTCTTGTTTACAAACCGAACAATACAATGTCTGCTTTTGAATTGAAGCGATTTAATCAGCATCCCAGATTAGGCTATGAGTTCTTAAAGCCCATAAAACAAATGGAGGGGATAGCAAATATTATTTTGTATTATCAAAAAAAACTCAATAAAGTGGGCGCATCATCATTTAAGGCTGTAGCAGATATTCCTTTTGAGTCGAAGGTTTTAAGCATTATTGTCGATTTCTTTGAGCAATTTATAATACAGAAAGTAAGCATAAAAAATAGTATTGAAAAATTATCTGAAGGCCTGGATGAACACTATGATCGCGCTGTATTTAAATCATTTGTAGAATATATAGAGCAAATAAATCTGGATAATGTGAAGGCAGTGTCACTGGGGTTTGAACCCGACAATCTGGTGGGCGGTGATGTTTTGTCGCAAAATATTTATAGTGCTAATGGAATGTTGTTGTTGGCAAAAGGCAGCGTTTTGACTGAGAAAATTATTGAAACGATTCAGCTTTACTTTAAGTCGCATCGGATTTATTTATAACAAGGTGTCTGGGTATAATGTACCCAGGCTTCCTTGAAGAAATATTTTTTCTTTTAGTCTGGAGTGGTTTCTTTATTCTGACAAATTCAAAACTCGCATTGAGATTTTGTATGTTTTCCCCATTTTAAATGATAAAAGCATATAATTATTCTAAACTTGGATTAATGATATCAATATATCTGGTAGAGTTAACCGTGTCTATGGTTGGCTAAGCCGTTTTCTTTTACCGTTCTTGATTGCTGAATAACTGATGAATACTAACGAAGAACAGACGATTTTTATTATTGATGATGAGCCTCAGGTGCTCGCATCAATGCGACGTTGTCTTCGAAACTTTGAATCTCAAGTACACTGTTTTGAAAGCCCGATCAGAGCGATTGAAGCCAGTGCGGAATTAGCACCTGATATTGTTATTTCAGATCAGCGAATGCCTTTTATGTCCGGTACAGAGATGTTGTCTGAAATAAAAAAACAAAATGATAAATGCACCGCAATTCTGGTGAGCGCGTTTAATGATTTTAACGAAGTGGCGGATGCTTTCAACGAGGGGATTATTCAAAAATACCTGTCTAAACCCTGGGATAATAATGAATTACGTTTAATTATCAAGAATGCGTTGAACGAGTTGAAAGAAAAAAAGGTTTCACCGGTTTCTTCTGTGGAGCCTACGGAAATTGGGTTTCATGGAATTATTACTGATTCTCCAGCCATGAAAAAAGCATTTGAATATATCAGTAAAGCTTCAAAAGCAAATATTCCTGTTTTTATTTCCGGAGAAACGGGAACTGGAAAAGAACTCGCTGCCAAAGCTTTTTACCAGGAGGGAATGAGGAAAAATAGCGAATTTGTTGCGGTTAACTGCGCCAATTTTTCTGAGACCTTAATGGAGTCACAGCTTTTTGGGCATGTGAAAGGTGCATTTACCGGCGCAGTTAAAAATCAGAAGGGGTTAATTGAGTCTGCTGGTGATGGTGTTTTATTTCTGGATGAGATAACGTGTCTTCCTATGCCTCTGCAAGCTAAATTGTTAAGGGTTCTCCAGGAGAGAGAGTTTTCTCCACTGGGTTCAAATTCGATTAAAAAATTTCATGCTCAGGTTGTTTCTGCTTCATCGACCCCTCTTAAAGTTGCTGTTGATAAGGGTGATTTCAGAGAGGATTTATACTATCGTCTAAATGTGATTTCTGTCGATTTGCCTCCCTTGAAAGATAGAGGTGATGATGTTCTATTATTAGCTAATCATTTTTTAAGAAAGTTTGAGAAGTTATTAAATAAAAATATCACTGGATTTAGTGAGTCCGCAAAAAACAAGTTAAAAGGATATAACTGGCCTGGAAATATCCGACAACTTGAAAACATTATTCATAGCCTTGTCGTACTAAACGAAGACGATTACATTTCTGATGAGGATATTGATATTGACGTAGACTGTTCTTCATTTATAAGCATTCATTCAGTGCCTGACTCGGATGCGTATGGAGCAAATGAAGTGGTAACATCGTCTGTTGAAGAGTTTGTTCAATCGGTTTCCATAGAGCCGCTGTGGAAGTCTGAAAAAAATGCCATTGAAAGTGCCATCAAGGTTTACAATGGCAATATTCCACAAGCTGCTGCAGCATTGGAAGTTAGTCCTTCAACACTATATCGAAAGCTTCAGGGATGGAAAAAGCTAACAATTTAGCGATGTTTGCGTCCATACTCAATACTCTATGTTTTAGCTATAGTTGTCGTTATATTTGTCTTTCACTCTTCCGTTATTTCTATTTAAGAACGTGCATTATTCCTGAATTGCAAACCTGTATTATTAATATGCGTATCAAATTGGTACATATCCTCCCCCTGTGTCAGGATAGTTGTCGCCTCTAATTTTTAGTTAGAGGTAGAGAAAATGAGAGCGAAATTTAATCAATCGTTTAAAATACAAGCTGTAAAG
>JADGFG010000020.1:0-8782 GCA_016743995.1 Kangiellaceae bacterium
CTAACGCTTATTGAGCAAAATAACCATAGCATAATTCAGTTTGTGGTAAAAGCAATTTTGTGGGAAATATTATTTTTATTTTGTTCTTACCTGTCCCTGGTTTTTTAAAGCAAAAGAGTAAAAGAAAACGAGTTTAACAATGTCATGAAACTGTCCCGGTCTTTTCGCCCTCTTTAATCGAAAGCAATATCGCTATACCAGTCAGTTGCTTTGATGAATCGAACGCCTGTCGGAGAGGATGCCATAATTAAGTCTTTAATGCTTTCATGAAACAATGTTACAGAAGTTTTCTCAGAAAGCTCAAAAATCAATCGTCTGGAGAGGTCGAATTGTTCAAGTGTTTTTTCGTCTAACACTAATTTCTCTATACCAAAAATTGAACCATCTTTGTATAGTTCCAGATCAGAATTCTCTTTGTCGAGACAGCTAATCTGATTCAAGATATGAAGAAAGTAATAGTTTTTTTCTAGTTCAGGTTTTTTCAATTCTTTTACTATTGCTGGCACAAGTTGTATCCCGTAAATATCTAAAGGAATGAGCAGTTCAGCTATTCGAGGTGAAAATACGGGGTCAGGAAGTTTGTGAAAGTCAGCCCATTGAAAGCTTGGCGACAGGGGGTCACTCAAGCGGAGGTTTACCGGAGAATTATATTTTACGGGTTCACCTAATCCAAACCGCCCGCTCTTTTGGTTCCATTTAAAAAGAGGGTAGTTATCATTATTTTCGCGAGCGATAACGTAATATTCGTCTTGTAACATGGTTTGCTCTTAGCTTTCTGAGTTAAATTTAATCAAATACAATATCGCTATACCAGTCAGTTGCCTTGATGAACCGAACGCCTGTAGGAGAGGATGCCATAATTAAGTCTTTGATGCTTTCATGAAACAAAGTTACAGAAGTGTTCTCAGTCAACTTAAATATCAGTCGTCTGGAAAGTTCGAACTCTCTAAGTGTTTTTTCGTCTAACACTAATTTCTCAATACTAAAAATTGTACCGTCTTTGTATAGTTCCAGATCAGAGTTTTCTTTATCGAGACAGCTAATCTGATTCCAGACATGGAGAAAGTAATAGTTCTTTTCTAGTTCAGGTCTTTTCAATTCTTTTACTATTGCAGGTACAAGTTGTATTCCATAGATTTCTAAAGGAGTCAGCTGTTCGGCTATTCGAGGTGAAAATACGGGGTCAGGAAGTTTGTGAAAGTCAGCCCATTGAAAGCTTGGCGACAGGGGGTCACTTAAGCGGAGGTTTACCGGAGAATTAAATTTTACGGGTTCACCTAATCCAAACCGTCCTCTCTTTTGGTTCCATTTAAAAAGAGGGTAGTCTTTATTGTTTTCACGAGCGATAACGAAATATTCGTCTTGTAACATTATTTACGTTCCTATTTTCAACGGCTGAGTTTTACGTGGAATTGGTGTGCTCTCATCAGGCTTGGTCAGTTGGTGGTGCCGGTCAGGACATGTTTCATCGGGTTTATCCTTAATACTTGATACACCAGCACATCCATTTTCATTACTTTGATAATCTTTACCATCAGATGTGATAGTCCACCGAAACTTATCGATTTTTTTAAGAGCGCTTTCACTAAAGTCATCAAGCTTGTCAACTAACGCCTTTGGATTATCACAATATTTTCCTGACCTTATTTCATTAGCAATCTTCTCTAGTTCTTCTTCAATTCGATCAGGGTAAGGTATTCCGTCCGCTATTCCCTGATCATGATTACCTCTATGTAGCGGAGCATGGAGTTGACAGGCAAGTTCCAATTTATACGGTAACATAATACCATTATTTTCATGGTTTATGTCGTAACCGAATATACTAGCATATTCAGACCAGTCATCATCATCCATACTTTCAGAACAAATTACATGGTGAGCTTGCAGTGAGTAGTCGCCAGTATACCAGGGGTGTTCGCTTAAATCTTTAATAATATTCTTTCTTAATGTCTGGCCATTGCCTATATTAGAACCTGATTTTGTTGCAAATTTGTGAACTTCTTTGTCACAATATTCGCATTTTTCTTCTTCCTCTGGGTCATCTGCTGTCAATGCTATGATAACTGGTGCTTGCATTAGTGGTGCTGGAGGCGTGTTTTTGTTGTTTGACATAAACAGGTCCATATTTCTGACTGTATTTTTGCCTTCTATTTTTACATCAAAGGAGTAATTAATCGGATCAGCAACGCCACCTGTTTTGTTTGAAATAACGCCATGAAGCGTTCCTGCCTGGTCACCTACGGATTTACTGAAGTTAGAGCCTTTTAAGCAAGCTGGCACTTTATTAACTTTGACAGTTTTGGAGCCTTTGTCCAAATCACTACTTTGTGACATATTAGGATAAGGAAGTGGAATGTTTCTAATGTAACTAATATGAACGGCGTGTTTAGTGACGCAAAAGCATTTAATCAGAATCTGGATGGCTGGAATGTTTCAAGCGTAACGGATATGTCATATATGTTTTTTGGGGCTGAAACCTTCAATCAAAACATCGGCAACTGGAATATTTCTAATGTGAGCAATATGACATGGATGCTCAATGGCGCAGCACTCTCCACACCAAATTACAATGCATTACTTTCTGGCTGGAGTGCACAGATATTACAAAACAATGTAACCTTCAGTGCAGGCAATACCGCTTATTCCAACAGCTCTCAGGCTGCAAGAGACACGCTGACCAATACGTTTGGCTGGACAGTAACCGATGGTGGTAATGCTAATTTAAAATAATAACCGTAATTAAACTTAGTAGAAAATTTAGTTTCATACTGACCGTTTGTCATTTTTAGCGACCAACGGTCAACTCCAGACTAATTTACAAAAATTTATTCATAATAATTACCATCTAACTTTTCATCAGAAAAATTACAAATGATATTTCGTAACAATTAATATTCTTTCACAGTTATTTTTGCCTGCCGACAGATAAACTTAACCTGATTTGACAAGGTCATATAGGTCATACAAATTGACAGCACTATATTCATTGGACAGTATTATACTCACCTGGCAATGACTATCCGATAAAGCCGTGGCCAAAACACTCTGACCACCAGCACTTGAATTAATTACTGAGTCAGGCAAATTGATTGCGGGCATGGATTGCCCAGATATTCCCAGATGTAAGAAGTGAAAGTTTTAGGGCCGCCATATAACCCATTACCACCAGCACACATTCCTGGTAAGTTAACACCGGTTCTACCTGCGCTGGTTAAATAAGTTGAATCACACATATCCTGAAGCATACGAACTTCATTAGGAAATGGCCAGAGTGATTCCTGAGTCAGGACACCATTTTCATAACGATGAGTAATATTGGCACCTCGACTGGTGCCATTTAACCCAGAGTTATAGCCAGGCGTACCAGCCTCTATCTGAGTAATATATTTTAACTGCGGATCATCCGTAATAAAATCGGCTCCCTGATCTTGCGAAATACTATTATAAAAATGATTATACTGTCCGCCAATGTCGTTAGCGCCACTGGAATTAACAATTAACGTATTATCAAAAGCATTATCGTAAACCTTTGCTCCCGTTGTAGAGTCGCCAACAGTTATCTGAGAAAAATGTCCCGACGCATATTTTTCCTGCCATATTCCACGGCCTTTTATATCCCAGGCAACACAATTTTCGCAACGGGTTGAAGAAGAAATAAAACCATCATAGGGAGCGTTCAAAACCATCGTTCCGTAAAATTTATGGTCAGAGCCACCAAAACGACTTCGAATACCACCTTTATAACCAAAGTTAGTGTTTGACGTTGCCAGGTCCAGCACAAAGACATTATCAAAAGTTGCACCGTCTGCATTGTATAAGACAATACCAATGTAGCCTCGGCTTCCGATGTAATTATCTAACCGAACAACAACTCTTCTCAGAGTATTATTAAGGCCTGAATAATCGTAAACTCTGCCAATAATAATGGCAAACTGACCGGATCCATAAACCCAGCAATCTTCCATTAGATTATTATCGCCTAACAGTGATACCAACCCATCGTCGTTATTGGCATTCGCCGCACGGAATGAGGAATTTTTCAATTGGTTATTATTACCGATAATTCGCGCGATCTGACCCGTGTTTGAAATAAAATTGAAGCCAGAAATTTCTACATAGGATGCGTCCAGAAACAATTCAACATCATCACCAATAATATTCACCTGACCTTCGGTTTGCGCTTTGATGACTGTGGGATTCGCTATCGTTCCCGAAGGTGGATTTGAAGTCGACACGTCAATACCGCCTGAAAAATGCCACTCTCCCATGTTTTGATGATAAGTGCCATTCTGAACGATTAAGGTATCACCCGAAGACATCACACTAAATGCCTGAAGAAATGTCCCGCAAGGATCGGCAAGTGTGCAGTTAACGCCGGTTCCGCCGGGTGATAAATAAAGAGCACCAGAAACTATTTTTGCAAACAACGCAGAGACGGTTGTCGAGTCTTGTGTCGCATTAAACTCACAGGTTAATCCCTGCCCGGCACAAACCCCGGTCCAGCCTGAATGTAAAAATCCCGAATCAGGTGCCGCGGTTAATGCCACCAGAGAATTTCGTTTTACCTGAACTGAACAGGTTTCGCCGCAATTAATGGTATTTCCAGAAACCCGACCTGATTGTGGTTTGTCTACAATGACACTCACATTTTCATCCCAATAACATTCATTTGAAATTCGGCAGAAATAGTCATATCCGATGTAACCACTAACGAACATTCAGACGATGTACCGGTACAACCATTGGTCCAGTTCAGAAAAGAAAAGCCTTCTGCAGAAGTCGCACTCAGCGTTATTGAAGCATTACTATCAACACTTATCGAACACACGGTTCCACATTGAATGCCGCCGCCTGAGATTGTTCCATTTTCTGGCTTTTGTATAGTGACCGTATATTGAACCTTAACCGGTTTTTTTGGTTCTTCTGATGCGGATTCTTTACCGCCACAACCATGAAGACTCAATGATAGCAACACCATCAACAGGCTTAACGCCGATTTATGTTTTACTACCTGTTTACATTTTTCTAAATGATTAATCAACATTTGACTCCCTGAAACCTCAACATGAATAACTTCAAACCTGATTATTGCTCGTACGCGCCCCGATCAACCGCTGCACCGGTTGGCCTGGCTCTGCCTGAAATATCATAGGCAGGTGCCTGAATAGTATTAAATTCAGTTACACCAGAATTAACGGCACCACTGGTGCTTTTTAACCGATAATCATGATTAGTATGATTAACAAAAGTTTCTCCAACAGATGCAGTAGATGAACTGGCACCGTACCCCAAAGTTTGCCATGCCTGAAGATCAATAGTCGCTGCTTCTGGATTAGCGTTAACTCTGAAAATTCCTCGGGTCGTATTATGAGCTGAAGCAAATCCAGCATCCGTAACGGAAATACTGCCATCATTATCGAGAAGCACATTATTAAAAATAATATGCCCCCCTTCATCATCGGTTAACTTAATCGACCAGCCATTATTATCAGCCAGTGTATTGTTATAAATGTGTAAATCTTTTGGTCCACTGGCAGAATCAATCTTAAAGCCTCGTAATGCATGTCGACCATTGCCATAAATCAGATTATTGCGAATAATTGAACTCTGTACACCATCCATATCAACGCCATTAGCGACATTGTCATAAAGGATATTTTCCTCCAGAATAATCCCGGTATGCAAACCGTCAGTTGATGAGCCAACGCTAAGGTCACCATTAAAATGCACACCATTTTTTGCGTTATTGTAACAAGTGTTGGCTCTTAAAATCGTATTATCAGAACCACCATTCGATAAATAAATTCCATGACTGGCGGCAGAATTAAAAGCAATATTTTTTTCAACAAGCGAATTAGCAAGCTGGGACAAATAAATATTGGTAGAAGGCGAATTACTGACCCGGTTGTTATGCACCGTCACTTGCTTCATGGGCGCAGTTGCGGTAGCTCCCCTGGCCGCCAGGCCGTAGCGCGTATTGTCATTGTTGAGTACAGTAAAACCAGAGACTTTCACATAACTGGCATTGGTTATACGAATAATGGCGTCACTGGCAGTTCCTCGCCGGTTAATCACAACGTTTTCACTTTGCGCTACGACTTGAATAATATTGCCAGCACTACCACTTTTATTTAGATTAAATCCGGCATACTCACCATCCAGCACAAACACCGTATCACCAGCAGCGGCCTCATCAATAGCTGACTGAATATTCACATATTCCTGAAATGCACCATTGGTATCATCTACACATAAGATATCATTCTGGGTGCATTGACTTTCATAAACGACGTAATGGGCTTCCATAGCCTGCTCCGCATTCAGAACAAATTGACAATTAGCACTTGTCTCATTGATGCAGGCACCGCCAGTCCAGTGAGAAAAACGATAACCACTAGCAGGGGTTGCAGTAAGAGAAACCTGAGAACCAGCAGGATAGCCGGCATTACATAACTGACCACAATTAATTTTGTTATTATCTGAAATAGTACCATGAGCAGAAGGCGTCAGATTAATCGAATACACGACGACATTTTCAGCAATAAACCCCGGGGTAATCGTTACATTTTGAGTCAACGTAAAGCTGCAAGTTGCAGAGGTCGTCGCGTTACATTGGTCACCCATCCATGATTCAAAGCGAAAACCAGAAGCTGCAGAAGCTGAAATAGTAATCGGTGACGACTCGTTAAGCGTTATATTACAGGCTGCGTCACAGGTTTGTGTATTGACGGTAACCGTACCACCAGAAAAACCATTAATGGTCAGTTGAAATTGTTTAGTTTCATTAGAAGGCGTTTCATCAACTGGCTTTTCCCTGATGACATCAGGCGGGGAAGTGCAACCACTTAAGCTCAAAATCACTCCACCTGATAAAAGCATCGATAACAGAACAGTCCGTAACTGTTTAAAACAATTGATACTCATTAATAAATCCTCTCCATTTTTTTCTTAAAAACAATGTTACCAGTTTTGTATTTCTATGTCCGGTACTTGCTATCATTTTACCAACCATTCAATATTGTTAGCTTAACAGGATAGTAACTATGCGGTAAAACACCATATTCTCAATAAGTATTATTCTGATTACCAATAGTAATCGGCGACTTGACGACAATTAACAAAACAGTTGTAAACAAATTATTTACAACTGGTGACTCAAAAAGACTGTTGCTTAATTAAAAACTTTCAGAACAATCATGAAGCCAACAAAATAAGATCAATCAATACAAGCATATAAAACAGAATAACTGTATTCAATAATAAAAGAACAGGTGTCTGAATTTGAATAGTGATATGTCGGGTCGTGAATAAACAGGGCGCCAGGGGCCCTGTATCAAAGGTTTAAACTCTCAGATATTTAGCCAGGCTTCCATATGCTCAGCTTTTCAAACGGCACGACAAACTTTACTCTTCACAGCTCATTGCTGCATAACTTGCTGGCGTATGTCCATATCGAGTTTTGAAACATCGTCCAAAATTACTACGTGATGAGAAACCAGTCCGTTCAACGGTTTCAGCAATACTTCGTCCCGCTTTCAAAAGACCAGCCGCTTTTTCCAGTCGATAATGACGTAAATAGTCAGCCGGCGTTTCATTCACTACTGCCTTGAGTTTTCGCGATAATTGCCTGTCGCTCATATGCAGAGCTTGAGCAATTGCAGCTACTTTCAACAGCGGGTTATGCAGGTTCTGATTAATATAGTCATTAAAATGCTCTATGAATTTCTGTTCTGCTGAAATCCAGTGAACATCATCCGAACTACTGACAGCCTCTGAATGACTGGCAATATCTGTCCTGGTACTGTTATTACTGGTACTGTTATTACTGGTACTGTTATTACTGGCACTGTTTTTACTGGTACTGTTATTACTGGTTCTGGTACCACCACTGTTACTGCCGAAGTTATTACTTACATCTGTTTCAACTAATTGATTTTTAAGTGATTGGGAAAACCGTTGACGTAACAACTCTCGGCTTGAAAGCAGGTTTGATATTCTTAATAAGAGCTCTTCTTCGTCAAAAGGTTTTGTCAGATACCCGTCGGCCTGTTCCTGCCAGCCTTTCATTCGACTTTGTTGATCACTTTTTGCGGTCAATAAAACAACGGGAATGTGGCTGGTTCTTTCATCGGCTTTAATCGCTTTACAAACCGCGTAACCATCCATTTCTGGCATCATGATATCACTGATAATTAAATCGGGGATTTCCTCTACGGCTATTTGCCTCCCCTCTTTACCGTGACTTGCCAGCAGACACTCATATTCAGCTGATAGACTGTCTTCCAGATAACGGCGCATATCCGCATTATCCTCGATAATAAGAACCTTTGTTGTTTTTTGTTTTTTCTGCAAATCCAATTGACTAACATCAGAAACATTAATCTGAATGCTCTCTTCTCTATCTTTCCTGACAGGTATTTCTACATGACTTTCATCGCTTAAGCTCGACTTTTTACTATCTAACTCCTGAAGACTTTCCAGCTCCAGCTCAATAATACTTCGGTTAACGCCAGCCAGAGAATCAATTAGTTCTCTCTTTGAAAAATCTGAATCATGGCCAGGCGATTGACAAGAAGGTAACAACACGCGAAAAGATGATCCTTTTCCGAGATGACTCTCCAGCTCTATGCGTCCCCCATGTGATTCAACCAGTTGTTTCACCAACGCCAGACCAATACCTGCACCAATAATACTTTCGCTTTCTTTATTAAAAACTCGCTGAAACCGAACAAATATTGTCGAGTGATACGCTTTAGCAATACCAGACCCCGTATCTACAACC
>JADGFG010000020.1:8792-36990 GCA_016743995.1 Kangiellaceae bacterium
GTATTTCAACAAAATTATCTGCATTTACGGTTACACTAACGCTGACAACACCACCTTCAGGCGTGTATTTAATCGCATTAGATAACAGGTTAAGAACTATTTTTTCCAACGCATCAATCGCCAGTTTTATCCAGACATCATCAATTTTTTCAGTTTTTAACTTAATTTTTTTCTCCGTTGCTAGCGGCTGAAATGAATCAATGATTAATTGAATGATCGGTTTTACCTGTCGTGGAGATTGAATATCAATGAGCGAAGTACGTGATTTTTCAAGCTGCAGTAACTGGTCAACCATGCGTAACAGACGATGACAGTTTCGCTGTACAATTTTTCCGAGGGACTGCCGCATAGATGGCTCAATATCAGCAGAAATCATTTTTTTGACTGGCCCCAGAATCAGGGTAAGTGGTGTTCTGAATTCGTGGGATAAATTAACAAATTCCTCAGTCTTTTGTGATAAGAGCATCTCAACTCGCTGTTTTTCTTCTGCTAGCTCAGCAGTACGTAATTTTACTGTACTTTCTAGCTCACGGGCTCGCATTCGTAATGATTTTGTCCTGATAAAATAGACCAGAAGTATCAGTCCAATAGTCAGAAAAACGTACGCAAACTTAGCCCATGAGGTTAGCCACAATGGTGGTAAAATAGTGACTTTAAGTACTTTGGCCGCATCATTCCAGACACCATATTGATTACTTGCTTTCACCTTGAATAAATATTCTCCTGGCGGAACATTCATGTAGTTGGCAAATCGTTTTAGTGACGAAGTCGTAATCCAGTCCTGGTCATAACCTTCCAGCTGATAAGCATATTGAATTTTATTGGCCGCTAAATAAGTGAGCGCAGCAAACTCGATAGAAAACATCGACTCTTTATGGCTTAATTTAATCTGATCACTATAGTTGATAGCGCGACTCAGAGAGAATGGCGTATTTTCAGCATTAGTATTTTTGTTCGTTAACACCAGAGTATTAGTCAGTGGCACCGATTGATTAAACAGTAAAAAATCGGTTAGTGCTATTTGGGGATATTGTGCATCAATGACTATATCTTCTGGAAAAAAACGGTCAATCCCATTTGCACCTCCAAATACCATTTCGCCATTTTTTCGCTTAACCGCAGCCCAGGTGCTATAGCCTTTCGCCTGTCCCCCGTCTTCGGCTGTAAAGTTTAAAAACTGCTCTGTTTTCAGATCAAAACGCGACAAACCACCAAATGTACTAATCCATAAATACCCGTTGTCATCCTCAAACATACCATAGACAAGATCATTCACCAGTCCGTCCTTCTGGTTGTAATTTTTAACCTGACTGGTTTCGACATGCAAACGATCAATTCCGCCGCCTTCACTACCAATCCAGATATATCCATTAGTCGATTGATAAATGGCGCGAATTAAATTATGGGAGAGGCGGTTGGGGCCTTTATCACTGGTTCGAAAATGCTCGAAACTCCCAGACTCAGGTTTAAATAATGCCAGCCCTCCATCCGTGCCAACCCACAGTCGTTGAGAATTATCCTCATAAAGCGCCATAACACCACGAGAGATAAATAAGCCGGGTTCCTCACTATTATGAATATACCAACGATAACTGTCTTTATGCTTGTCATACCGACCTAGTCCATTACCCGTTCCTACCCAGACATTGCCCTGATAATCTTCCAGTAATCGCAGCACATAATTTCTCGCCAGCCTCTCAGCTTCACTCACTTTAAAATCAACTTTACGAAAATGCTCTTTCCCCTTCTCCCTGCGGTAAAGCCCTTCGTCAGTACCAACCCAGAACGTACTCCCCCGATCAACTAAAACCGCATTAACTTCACCTGGCCCTATACTACCAGGGTCTTCAGGATTATGGCGAAGATGAATAAAACGTTCATTAACTTCATCAAAATAATCCAGCCCACTTTGTATTGTAGTTATCCATAAATTCTGGCTGGCATCTTCATAAATATTCCCTATATCATTACTGGCTAAACTATCCTCACTCTCTTTATTATGTCGATAATTTCTAAACGCGACGCCCTTTGTATTGAGTTGATTAACCCCACCCATGGTTAATACCCACAATAAACCAGACTGATCTTCGAAAATACCGTTCTCTCGTATATCGTTATGATTAAGGCTATGCAGGTTGCCTGATTGATGAACATATTGAGTGAAAATCTGATTTTTTCGCTCAAAAAGACTGATACCGTTTTCCATGGTACCAACCCAGAGCCGACCATAACTATCTTCATAAATTGAGTTAATATAATTACGCCTGTCAGAAGGCCCGGTATTTTTCCCATTAGGGTAATAACGTTTAAAACTTCTGGTTTCGGCGTTGTACTGGTCTAAACCTAATCGCGTTCCAACCCACAATATCTTACTGGAATCGTAGTAAAGCGTCATAATCAGAGAGCTACTAAGGCTGGAAGGGTCGGACTCTTCTGAAATATTGTTGGAGAATTTTTTAGTTTCTTTGTCGAAATAATTGAGTCCATTACGTGTGCCTATCCACAAATTACCTTTAATGCTGCTATCTTCGATGATGGCCCAAACTTCCTTATGACTAAGACTGCTTCTATCATCGTTATCAGGTAAAAATTGAGTGTACTTCCCTGATTCAGGCTTCAATTGAATCAAACCATTTTCTCTGGTTGCTATCCAGATATTACCAGAACTGTCCTGATACAGTTTTGCGATGTTTATATGCGCAAGGCTATCAGGTAAATACCGGGTAAAAGTTTCGGTGCGAGGATCAAACCGATTCAGGCCATTGCTGGGTGTTCCAATCCAGAGATATCCTTCATTATCTTCAACCAGTGCTGTAATCAGATTTGCTGATATCGAGCGAGGATTATCAGAATCATGCTTAAACTGTTTGATTGAGTGACCATCATAACGAAGTAGTCCCTCTCCATAAGTACCAAACCAGATAAACCCATTTCTGGCTTCTAAAGCAATATAAACAAAATCATCAAAGGTTTCTC
Source organism: Kangiellaceae bacterium (assembly GCA_016743995.1). GTDB lineage: Bacteria > Pseudomonadota > Gammaproteobacteria > Enterobacterales > Kangiellaceae > Aliikangiella. Next base: position 11,769 of record JADGFG010000020.1, read on the forward strand.
CATCAACTTTTGGCTTTTCAAAACGTAGCGTTGGTCTGGTCGACGAATAGATTTCTGTACTGTTACAAAATAGAAAAAAACCTAACAATAGCTTTAACAGAAAACTCGAACGATTAACGAAATGAAGCACAATGCTAACTCATGAATAACAACGTGAGCATCATTGTACAATTATTTTAAACTGATTTATGTATCTATAAGTATCCACATTGATGCTACGACAAAATTCATTCAAGAATGTTCTGACTCTGAGATGCAGAGCTGGCTACTCAGAATTCAAGTATCAGAAAGCAGACATTAGATAGCAGGTATCAACATGATACTCAACGACTCATTTAAGGCTTACCTATTCTAAAATGGGCAAGGATGCGCCTGTAACACCTGATTAATCTCAGCCAACAGCTCTTTAGATAAAGGCTCTTTGAAAGCGTCAATATTTTCGCTGAGCTGTTTGAGGTTAGTCGCTCCAATAATGGTTGAAGTCACCCCGTCAACCTGATCGCACCATGCTAACGCTAGTGTCGCTGGCGAAATATGATGTTGTTTTGCCAGAGCGACAAAAGCCTTTGTCGCTTCATTGGCCGGCTTAGTATCACGAAACAGACCATTGCGTTGCATGAAAGTCCATCGGCTATTTTCCGGCCGTGCACCATTAATGTATTTACCCGTCAACATACCGGCAGCAAGCGGTGACCAGGGTAAATAAGCCATATCTTCATTAACACAATTTTCAATTAAAAACGGCCAGTCTTTGGTATGTAATAAACTGAACTCATTTTGAATGGAAATCATTCGCGGCAAATCATACTTTTCGCTTAAACGAAGATACTGATTAATTCCCCATGGCGTATCGTCAGATAATCCGCAATAACGAATTTTTCCGGCGCTAACACAACTTGATAAGCCCTGTAGAATATCCAGCATGACTTCTGTCTGCTCTACAGCATTCAGCTTTGTAAAATTAATAGTATTGGGCCAGTGATTACCAAAATGAGGCGTCTGACGATTTGGCCAGTGCAACTGGTAAAGATCAATATAATCGGTTTTCAACCGTTTTAATGAAGCATCAACCGCCTGAACCACAGAGTCTCCACTTAATGGAGTACCTTCTCTGATGTAAGAAAAGCCCGGACCCGCGATTTTTGAAGCCAGAACAATTTCTTTTCGCCGAGAAGGGTTTGTCTGTAACCAGTTACCAATAATCGATTCGGTTTTTCCATAAGTTTCTTCTGACGGTGGAATAGCATACATTTCAGCAGTATCAATAAAGTTGACACCTTCGCTCTGAGCATAATCCAGTTGTTCATTGGCATCACTTTGATTATTTTGAACTCCCCAGGTCATACTACCTAAACAGACACGAGACACTTCCAGCGAACTACTTCCCAGGCGAACATACTTCATCTTATTTCCTGCCATTTTATTAAACTGATATCAGATTTAAATTTTGAACAAAGCCTCCATTAGAAGGCATTGCCTGCTCCGTGTTTATTGTAAGCCATTTATTTTTTATTGTAATGAGCAATTGTAAATATTCATTAACAAGCAATTTTTATAACTCTGTGTAGCAAAGCCTTTTAACATGATGTTGCTAGAGCAGCATGCCTCTGATTGCTGCCATTTGTGGCTCAACCCGCTCAGCATCTGGGGTTTCGTCAGTTAGCCCTTCATCACAGTACTCAGTCGTAAAACTGGCGGTAGTAAAATGCTTGAACAACTGACGAACTCGTCCGGTAACCGCCCCCATTTCACTCATTAGTAAAACACCATCATGATTGGGTGAACTGTAAAGCGTATCATCATCAACCACATGATGCCCTTCGTCACGAACATTCTGAATGATTTTGTTGGCAAAAGCCTCGTCTTCATCAAACGCAATTAAAAACAACCCACGGGGGAAAATATCCAGTTCAAAAGTTTCACCGCCTGCTTCCGCACTTTCTTTATCAATGGCAATATCCATAAACGGGGTTTCATGTAAATCAATTGCCGCAGCAAATTTTTTATTTAAATCACCTTCAAACAGTCGCGTATGCAATTCCTTAACTGATTCAGCAAGCGCTTTCATTTCCTGCGATTGAGAACCTTCTAAAAATGCATCTCGATTAATATCGATTCGGCCTTCAGTAAATCTTAATTCTTTTTCATAAGGCCCGGGACTAAGACAGGGATAAATAATAAGGTTAAACCGTTCGGTATATTGCGCCGCCTCTTCTTCTGCAAACTTCAACGCCGCTAATGGACCACTTTTTTCATAACCGTGAGTTCCACCAATGACAATATAACAGGGTTTTTGCTGAGTAAAATCACCAATCAGTAAATGGTACAAATTATGGGTGACCTGTGTTATTTTTTTATCGGTAACATCTGATATTTCAGTCTTTTCGGTCATCACACTGACATTAGTGGTATAAGTTACTTCTCCATATTTTTCCAGACTGAAACCACTACGCTCACCCAGTGATTTCATCCGAGGAACAAGAGTTTTCACATAATCTCTTGACGGAATAACAGGACGCTCTTGATACCAGCGATTAAACTTTTCTGCTGACCACGGTTCTGATTTTTTTTCATTCATATCCAATACCCTGAACTGTTTTGTTATTTATGAGAGTTTAATAGCATAGGTAAAACCAACTCGCAATGATCCAGGCTATCAGTCTGTCATTTTAATGGTGACTTGAATAAATCTTCTCGCCTTCACAAATGTTCAATAAATCAGGAAAAACAAATAGTGTTGGACGACGTCCAGCCCCTTCTCTAAGTATCACTATGGGTCCACCGGGTTGCTGCAATTGTCTTAACAATCCATGTAACGTTGGTTTACTAATTCCCGAACGTCTGGCAAAGTCGCTAGCGGTAAAAACAGGACGATCAAACAAAGAATCAACCAGTTGAACGGTATGTTGTGAGTGGGTCATATCTCGAACTTGAGTTTTTAATTTTTCATACAAAGCCAGAATTTCTCGTAAACGTCCCACATTCTCTTTAGCTTGCTCAGCAATAGCATTTAAGAAAAAGAGTATCCATTCAGACCACTCGTTCCGTGTGGAAATACCAGACAAACGTTCATAATACTCCTCTCGATTCTTTTCCAGATAGCCAGATAAATAGAACATTGGACTCGATAAGCGATTTTTAGCATACAGGAATAAAGGAATTAATAATCTACCAATACGGCCATTCCCGTCCTTAAATGGATGCAGTAACTCAAACTGCGCATGAACAACAGCGGCTTGCGCAATAACATCAAAATCATTTACCGACAAATATTCTTTCCACGCATTAAGGTGATCTTGTAATTGGAGTGGTGATGGCGGCACAAAACTGGCTTCTTCCATAGTACAACCTGCCTTGCCAATCCAGTTTTGAGCTTTACGAAACTCTCCAGGAGATTTATTTTGCCCGCTTACGCTGCTCATTAAGATTTGATGGACCTGCAATATCAAATTTAAGCTCAGTGTACGACCACCCTTTAAGTAGTCTTGAGCTATCATTAACGCTTTTCGATAGTTCAAAATTTCCTGAATATCATCGTTTTTCCGGTCATCAAAGTCACCACCGGCTTCTTTTTCAAAGACTTCTTCAACGGTAGCCTGTGTTCCTTCTATTTTTGAAGAAAGAACCGCTTCCTGATTTGTGAGCGGAGACAACATCACTGCAGGATTAACAATACCCTGTAATAGACCGCTATATTCTGCCAATGCAGCATTCGCTTCACCAACAGCGGTAATCAACCGGGAAAAATCCAAACCTTTAAGTGGTAAACTATCTGGATTGTAGGGGCTCATTTTATGTATCGTAATTCAGCTAATTTCATATACAAACCTGCTTAAATCCTGTTTATCACACATAAGCCTTTTTATGTATGATAATTTATTTTATTTAATACATTACACGCTTTGTGTATCGTGCTTCATACACAAAACGACTTGCGTACTATATTTCATGAAATATGATACACAAAATACTAGCCTATTACAATAAAAGCCAACAAGCTTAAGGACATAAAGAATTCCACCGACTAAGTTTCAACTAAAAACCGAATACAAAGCAGAAGCATGTATTAAAACGAAGGATTACTTTCGAAAAAATGGACGGTTACTAACACTTCTCCCTGAGCATTTTTTCATAAACAATACAATGTAGTACCCTTTGTTTCGTTCTGGCTGATGAAACAGACTGAATTTAAACACAATATTGACAGCATTCAACAGAGAGGGTATATTCCCGTCCGGCCTGTTGATTCGGGCTGTTTGTGAAATTGCTCAGGTGGTGGAATTGGTAGACACGCTAGCTTCAGGTGCTAGTGGGGGTAACCCCGTGGAGGTTCAAGTCCTCTTCTGAGCACACGCAGACCTTTCCTTTTATCTAAAGATTCCTTATTTTAAAAAACGCCTTATATCAAGCTCAAGTTGAATCAATCAGCTTATCTAAATCATTCGGTATAAGTCAGGCGGGTTAAACTTTCTTTAATCACAGGTTTTGGAATCTTTCGCTAATGACTCGCTACTCTGGTTACGTGTTAAACAATACTGTGATAACTCATTGAAAGTAGTTTCTATTGTTTCAACAAAATCAACGGACTTTTCAGTCACTTCAATTTCATCACCGATAACCACATCACAGTTAAAAGGAACAAATAACGCTTCCCCCCTGGGGAGTGCGCGCCCCAGACCATGCATCATCACTGGCGTAACTTTGGTATCTGCTCTATTTCTGACTAAATGATAAACGCCCTTTTTAATCTCACTCATCTGTTCAGGTTTACCTCGGCTCCCTTCGGGAAATAGAATTAATATCTCACCATTATCCAGCGCTTCATGACACCCTTTAAACAAGTTTTCCCGAGCACCACTTCCACTTCTATCCATAGGAATAATTCCGATACACTTGAGAGACAACCAGGCTAAAAAACCGCCACTACTGAGAAAATAATCTGCTGCCGCAACCGGCCGGACTTTGTTTATTTTTGAAAGCGGATACAGGCTCATCAACACCATAGTATCCAGATGGCTATTATGATTAGCAACAATAACCGCAGGTCCGGTTACAGGAAGTTTGTCTCTGCCTCTGATATTCAAGCCTAAAACAATGAGTACAATGGGCTTTATGATTAGTCCAAAAAATAATATTTTTAATAGCCTGTTCATTAGCTCACCATTAATCAAAATACCGACTTAATACAAAATCAACGTTAATAACACATGTAATAGAAGTAATGAAAAAATAATGGGGCCGTAACCATAAGACTGTCCATTCTATCAAGAATACCGCCATGCCCCGGAATTAAATTCCCACTGTCTTTAATTTGTAAATCTCGCTTTACCGATGAAATAATAACATCACCAATAAAACCACTTGCGCTAATCAGCGCACCAGCCATTAATCCCTGAGTAAAATTTAGAGGCGTTAACAAAGGCGCTACATATCCTGCACATAAAGTAATGGTGATCAAACCACCAGCAAAACCTTCCCAGGTTTTATTAGGGCTGACTTTAGGAATAATTTTACGCCTGCCCAGCATTTTTCCCCAGACATATTGGCAAACATCATTAAACTGAGTCATAAATAAAATGAATAAAACCGGACCAATAAAACCAGCCTCATTATTTTTTACTGGGAGCACGAGTAAATATGCAATATGACTGATGCAAAAAACAGTTAGCATGGTAGCCCAGTGTAAAATACCAGCAGAGCGAATAAAACCTCTGGTTTCACCAATTAAAACCATACGCATGGGAAGCAACAAAAAAACATAAACAGGAATAAAAATTATAAATAAACCATACCAGCCAGTCGAAACCCAGTAATACTGTAACGGTATTGATAAATAAGCCCAGAAAATGACACGCCTGTCGGCATGACGAGTAGGAACAATAGATAAAAATTCTTTCAGTGCAAAAAAACTGATAAAACCAAATAAAACGATAGCCAGTTGACGATTTACCGCCAACGCTGAAAATATAATCGCCACCATAATCCACCAGGATTGAATACGTTGACGTAACTCAGTGTAGTCTTTATCGGCATTTTTAAAGCGTAAAATCAAACGTATTGAGGTAGCAGTTATCAGCAAGACAAACACGCCAGCCATAAACAAAAAAGAGTTTTGCGGAATATTAAACATTCATTAGTCCTACTGGTTTTTCTGCTGATTTTCCAAAAATAAAAAAGCTCGTCTGGTCCGGCAAAAAAGCGTGACAATACAACCGAAACAAATCAAAATAAGCGCCACTATCAAACTGTAACCAGCAGGCCAGAACAAAGTTTCAAAACTAGTGACAAGACAGGCAACAGTCATTATAGCCATTCTATGCTGTTTTGCCATGGGACCACCAAAATCAGCAGGGGCGCCAATGCTAACCGATAAAGTACGAACATAAGCAGTCAATACAGCGAATAAAGCAGCAGAAAAGCCAAGAGCTTCGCCCCAGTTAAATGCTATTGCAGCATAACCTGCCGCAATCAGTATAAATGGATCAGCAATACGGTCAGGAATGTCATTAAATAGCTCACCAGAAGCGGTACTCTTGCCGCCTTCAACAGCAACCATACCATCAAATAAATTGCATAATAATCGACACTGAATAAAGACAGCAGCCAGAACCGGCAATAAAAAAACAGCAACGCCTGAGTCAGCTTTATCAACCAGGGTCGTGCTGCTATAAAAAGGAATTAATAGTAAACAAAATGATGCCAGAGCAGCAAAAAATACGCTAAAAATTGAAATCTGATTAGGTGTAATATTCTTTTTACTTAACCACACTGCAATAGCTCTGAACAAGCCAATGTCTCTGACTTTTAACGGACGACGTCCGTCCATAGCATCATCAGCGTTATCTTGGGAACTGGGTGAAACACCGGTCATTACTCTCTCCTTGTTTAAATCAAGTAATCAGGAATGGCTCGATTTTACAGTACTTTGATAAATATCTAAACTAAGAATAATTTGAGTTGGTATGTTTTATGGAGAGACCAACCGAAAAACGCCATTGCTTAATGTTACCCCGCTTTACTTCTACATAAATTCCCCAATTAACAGCCTCCCCCTTATACGAGCTACAATTTATCTAATACAGACTTAAACTCATCAAAAAGAGAATAGAATAATTATACCCTGTGGAGTTACCGACAACTCCTTCCATTAACTCCCAGCGGGATAAGCTTTTCCCTCATCCTGATTGCCCGCCGCTGACGATGCATGTCGGTGAACCCACAGCCATTTTTCATTTTTATTGCAAACCACGCTCCACCGAATGGGTATTTTTAATAACTCTCCCTGACATTCAAGGTGAATCGTTAGTGAGACAGCAACCACCGCACTATTCTTATTAATAAGAATAGTGGACCAGAGCCATTCAAACCGGGTTGCAGTAGCCTCTTCAAAATTCTGCAAAAATAAGTTTTTTACCTGCTCTCGACCTTCACATAATTCATCAGCCCCCGTACCAATCACAGAAATTTCATCGTTATCAACAAATACTTTCATCAATGACTTAATGTCTTTGGCACAGCAGGCTATCGCGTAACTTTCGAGAGTATCTCTGATCGCCTGCTCTTCATTCATGGTACTCTGCCCCAGTTAACATAGCTGAGACTTTATTCATCACTATGACTTATTGTAGCGTCACTTTCAATCTTACGTGCTATAGCATTTTACCACCATAAGATTCTTTAAGATGAGCTGTTTTTTATCGTGAAATTTTATTAACCAATTGCCTGGCTGCAAAGGTCTTCAATCATTCTCTCCAACTCTGCTATATCACTTTCACACCGTTTTAAATCACTACGAATTGTGTTATTTACATTCTCCTTTCCTGTTTCTTTCAACAAACCGCTGTCGCGTTTAATAAAACTGATGCAACTATCTATTGTATTGAAACTACTTTTAATTGAAACACTTTTTGCTTTAATCTCATGCGCCAGGTTTTCTTTAGGCACCTTCTGAAGTTTGTTTTTCACCAGGGAGTAGCTTTCTCTCAGTTTGTTTAACTGTTCTAAGTATTCTTCTTGATTGGTCTTTCTTATAGCCGAGTCCACCGGACTACTAATCATATCTTCTAATTCCGATATATTTTTTTGACACTGCTGTAAATCACTACGAATTGTGTTATTTACATTCTCCTTTCCTGTTTCTTTCAAAAAACCGTTGTCGCGTTTAATAAAACTAATGCAACTATCTATTGTATTGAAACTACTTTCAATTGAAACACTTTTTACTTTAATCTCATGCGCCAGGTTTTCTTTAGGCACCTTCTGAAGTTTGTTTTTCACCAGGGAGTAGCTTTATATAAGAGCATTACACTACCTGTCTCTTACCGCAGCTATTTTCGGAGATATGAAAAAATCGGTAGATGCGATTAATCGTTCACTCGCCGTTGATCCTGGCGTAACTCAGGTTAATTCTCACGCCGGCTGGATTTTCTATCTTGCAGGCGATTTAAGCCAGGCATTAAAACACTGTGAAGCGAGTGTGCAACTGGAACCAGACTGGGCACGCGGTCATCAATGTAGTTTACAGGCTGCAATTGCAATAGGACTCGATGGCAAAGTCGTTGAGCATATACAGGAATTGCTACGTATCAACAATGCCAGTGATAATACTATCGGGCAATTCAAAGAGCTCTCAGCTGCCGAAGCACTGAAAAATTACTATCACTGGGAATTGCAGCGTAGATTACAGGAACCAGAGCTCGACCATTTTTCTATTGCACTGGCTTACGCTCGCACTCAGGACTATCAGAACACACTGAAACAACTGAAACTGGCTCAAAAACAGAAACATCAGATGTTTCCAACGGCGCTGATATATCCAGAGTTTTCACCATTGAGAGAAGAAACAGAATTCAAAGAAATTATGAGTATCGTTAAACAGAATTAAAAAACACTAATCAGAACAGGCCAGCCTCAAAAAGACTGGCCGTCGCCAGATAGAACATCAGCGATTATTCAGCCTCAGCCACATTCGGCCATATTCTCATCTTTACAGCAGTCATATTTCAAAAATTCCAGTAACTCATTCATACGACTGTAATTAGCAGTACACCAGACCATTTTGCCTTCACGCTGTTTATCAACCAGGCCCGCACGGCAAAGATTGGTCAGGTGATGATTTAACGTAGTAGCAGCCAGATCGAGCCTGCTACCAATATCGCCTACCGATAATCCATCGGTACCGACCCGTATTAAAAGTTGGTATATAGACAACCGGGTTTCATGCCCGAGTTGAGATAAACAATTTGCTGCTTCTGGTATTTCCATCAATTCACCTTATCAAATTTAAATCAGGCAACCCGGCTCAATGAAAGCTAGCCAATAAAGCTATGCTTCATAATGCTTCCTGTTAGCTGGTTACCCATGAGTATTACATCCATACCGTCTGGTGCTGAGTATAGACTATTTTAAAATAAATCAAGAATAGTAGACATCTAGTATTCTATCAACATAGTTATCTCGTTGAAAGATATTTGTATCAAAATTTTCTTCTGTTCAGGTTTATTGTTCACTCAAACAAAGGGCATTATCACTGATTTTTGCAGGCGAATATTCAACCCATTTTAGTAGTACAGGTGTTAACAACAAGCTCATCAGCAACGAGACGCCCAAACCACCCGACACGCTAATTCCCAGCGGCTGTAAGATAGCGCCATTACTCCCCAGCCCCATAGCAATGGGAATCATGCCTAAAATTGTAGTAAACGAGGTTACCGAAGCGGCCTTGACTCTGCCCACACACGCCAGGATTATACTTTTATCCGGATCGCCAGTCTGTGCTTTATATCTGGAATAACTATCAACAATTAAAATGGTGTTATTAATGGTTATTCCCGAAAGCAAAATAATGCCCAGCATGGAGTTAACTGAAAATGTACTATCAAAGTACCACAGTGAAAATACCGCCCCCGTAATCCCCAGGGGAACAGCAACCAGCACGACCAGGGATAACCTGACAGAGCGATTAACCGCTAACAACACAACCATAACTAGTGCAAGAGCCATCACAAGAGCCATCATCAGAGAATCAATATTCTGTTGAATTTCCGTGTCGGAATCTAAAATGGAGTAGCTTGAAGCCCAGTCTTTATTGATTTTATCCAAAAGGTTTTCAAGGTATTTCTTTTTATCTGAACCTGCATTTTCTGATAGCCACGCTTTTGATAGCCACACCTCAGTCAAAAACAGCTCTTCGTTGTTACGCGTATAATATTCACTCCAGCGCTGAGTCTGCTCAAGTGACAGTAAATGACGTAAATTCAACAGTCTATCTTCTATTTTTACCGGTATATTGCCCAGGCTTTCAACGCTATCACCTCGACCCGCAGCTAAAGTCAGTTTTACAGGAACTTCACCATGCTCCAGATTAGCGTTATATAACAACCGCCTGTCTGTGGCATACCTGATGTAGTCACTGATGGTGTCGCCAAGTGCTTCATTTTCAATGGAGTAGCGCAATGCCTTTGACAGGGAGTCGTTATAAGCCACATTCAGTACATTCTGGGTACGAGATTTGGGAAAACTTTTTACCCTGTAGACCGAACCGTCTGATTTAAGAGCTTGCGCCAACGCCTGATGATCCAGACGTTGCTTTTCTGGTGAACCGGAAATAGAGACTATCCGCAGATCAGGCACATCGGGTACCTGCAACTTGGCGCTCACCCATGGCGCAACATCCAGACTGTAATCAGGCGTATCCTTAAGGTTTTCACGGATCGTTCTGACAATATATTCTGCATCTTCAAAATTGTTCAGATACAGCGACACATAAGCAACTGTTTGCCGCATGCTGGTAAATTGATAGTTTATTTTTTCCTGAAACTGCTCGCTTAAAAACTCTCGCACAGGGCGAACTAATTCTTCACGCTGCTCAACCGTCAGGTCAATGGAAGCAAAGCCAACTTCAACATCAATAATATTGGGCCTGGGCTCAGCGACTATTTCTTTATCGAGCTTATTAAATGCGACCTGAGACGCCACACCAAACATCAGTATTGCCCCGGTCACCAACATAAGCTGTATGCTTTTGAATTTAAGTAACTGGTGTAATAACCAGCTGTAAAACCGAATAAACAGTGATTGCTTTTTGCCTGCACCACGTTCCAGCCAGCGCCAGTTGTTAGTCAACGACGACAAGATAATAATGACCGAAGGTATAAACAACAGTGAAATAAATAATGATGATACCAGTACCGAAACCACCACCGTCGCCAGCTCGCCAACCAGTGAATAGACAATAGGCAAAGTGAATGCCAGGGGCGCAAACACCACTATTGTTGTGACCGTTGAAGCAATCACTGCAGTACTTGATTCAGTAACACTAGTTTTGACCGCAGAGATCAAGCCGGCAAGTTGTTCGGGTCGCTCTGATTTAATCTTATTACCGATGCGATCCATCACCACGATAGCGTTATCAACAACCAGGCCGATTGATACACTCATCGCACCCAGCGAAACCAGGTTCAACCCAACATCCAGCATTGATAAAACCAGTCCTGAGCATAAAAGTGACAATGGCATAATAAGCACGGTCAGTAATGTCAGTTTAAATGAGATAAACGCAAATGCGACGGCAATCGCCGCAAATAACATGCTGAGCGACAGTGCATAAATGACCTTTTGCAGGCTTTCATCAATATAAGCCAATGGATCATTCAAATAATAAACCTGTGCAATACCATCGGTATTCTCAGTCACTGTTTTTTGAAATTCTTTAGCAAACTGATACAGGTTAGTATTGGGCTTTGGCCAGGCCGCAATCGCAATAGCAGGCTCATCACCCAGCAAACTCCCCCCCCCCTGTTCGGATATCTGCGTTGAAACTTCTGCGACATCGCTTAATCGAACAATACGCCCCTCAATTCGCGCAACACTGATGTCAGGTAAATCAGCAAATCCATTCACTTTTTTTATGAAAAATACGTGTCGCTCGGGAGAACCTTCGTTTGCAGGTATGGTTCCAAGGCTCTCGTTAAAACGCGAATTATGCAACGCCTCAACAACATCAGACAAGTTCACCCCAAATTCTATCAGCCTGTAAGGATCGACTGTTACAACCACTTCGTCAGGATTGAATGAAGAAATATAAAAAAACTGCATACCGGGAATTTCTCGTAAGGCAGGTGTGAGCTTTTTATTCAGTAATAATCCCAGCTCTTTTGCACTGAGTTCACTCGATTGCACGGCAACATAATTCTCTATACCCACATCATGAAAATAAACTTTAATCGGAGGCAGATGATCAGGCAGACGGTTTTGATAAAAAGAAGCCACAGCGGAAACGTCATTAATCGCCCGGTCAGGGTCTTTGCCCCAGTCAAATACTGCAAAATAAGTCGTAGAATTAAACTTATATGTCGCTTCAACTCTTTCGACACCTGCCAGTGACATTAAGGAACCTTCCAGCTCTTTTCCAATTTCTTCTTTAAAAGCAATCGTGTCAAAATCATGAGTCACCGTTAGCTTTACCGTTGGCTTGGTGCTGTTTGGAAACATTGATACCGGCAGGCTCGCAATATTGCTGATTCCTGTTAAAACAAGAAAAAGCGTAAACGCAATGATCGCACTACGATAATCCAGCAATTTCGCAAAAAATGAATAATTGTTCATGGCATTTTCTCAGAAGAGCCAGCTGACTCAATCGCAGTAAAACGTTCAACGATAGCTGATTTAACCAGTACATTTTCCCCTTCTGAAAGTGGGGAGTTATGGCGCACCACTAACCGTTCATTCAACGCCAGCCCATGTAGCACCTCAACAAGTTCACCGGTTATACGTCCAATAACAATCTTACGAAGCTCAATAACCCCCATTGAATTAACCACAGCAACAGTTTTTCCATTATTTAAAAGTGCCTCCTTTGAGATTCGAATATTACCCGGATTTTTGATGACAACTTTGACAATAGCACCAGCGAGTGTCGTGTCTTTACAAAGGGTTTGTGGGCAGTTGAGTTTTAATCGAGCACTATAAAATCGGCTTTCTTCATCTGGAATTTCCAGCCGACTGTCAACAATACCGAAAGATTGCTCATGCGGAGAATCAGGGTGCACTAATACCTGAATGTTTTTAGCATGCCTTAACCAGTCAACTTCACTGGCAACCAGATGTACCCTGGCTTCATAATAAATATCTTTTGCCAGCACCATCAAGCGCTGATGTTTCTGAACAAAATTACCTTCTTCAACATAGGTTCGCATAATACGAATATTATCTGCTGGCGATTTGATCACCACATCTTTATAGAGCTCATCGAGATTTTTAATTGCAGCCAGCCTCTCCGAAGCACGGACACTCACCCCTAACTTTCCTTTGAACTGGGTGACTATACCGGACGTAGGCGCATTAATATCAATCAACCCACCAATATTGATAATGCCAACAAATTCGCGGGTTTTAAGTTTGCCCTGAGTGCCCACCGTAGCAACCTCTACTTCCTGTGGTGCGGGCTGCCCTGCACTGACAAAACCAGAGAGCGCATAGAATAAAAACGTCAATCTGATAGCTGTGACTTTCAGTCTTTTAACTGGAGTCGGTGTTGTTTTATGTCGCATATTTCACTCCTGAATAATTTGCCAATTCAAGCGATATCATTTTATATCTTTACTTAATTCTACAATTCTAGATATGTAGTTTAATTAAGTTGGCCAAAATTGCAAGCAGGAAAGCATTATTTTTCATTTTTTTACTCTCCTGAGATTAATAGCAAAATGAAATGACTATCAGCTCAGATCTGGTTTGCTGTGCATACACTGGCTGTAACAGGGCTCACCTGGCCATAACTTCTGAAAAATAACATCATTTCCCGAAAAATAACGTCATCTCCAGATAATGCGATGATTTCTTCTCGCCTGCCAGTCGTTAACTTTCGGTAAATCTATCTTCCAGATGTCGCAATCTTTCAACAGCCATTTGTAGCTTGTCCATACCGGTAGCAAATGAAAAGCGAAGATAACCCGGCGAACCAAATGCGGAACCTGGCACTACGGCAACCCCTGCTTTTTCTATCAGGTATTCTACAAACTCAATGTCTGTACTGACACCTTCAACATTTGCAATCCAGTCACGCACATCAACAAACAGATAAAAAGTCCCATCGCTGGGTTTACATTTTACAAATTTGAATTGCTTTAACGCTTTGTAAAGATAATCATGGCGCTTTTTATAATCATGGTTCATCTGCCAGACCTCATCCATTGGGCCATTCAGCGCAGCTACAGCTGCAGCCTGCGCAATACTGCAAGCGCCGGAGGTACTATGAGACTGTAACTTAACGGCATTCTTAATCACCGCTTCTGGCCCAGCCCCATAACCAATACGCCACCCCGTCATCGCAAAAGCCTTTGAAACGCCATTAACAATCAGGGTACGAGATTTAAGCTGGGGACAGACATTAAGCAGCTGGCAAAATGGTTCTTCTGTCCATAGCAGGTGCTCATAAATATCATCGCTGATCACCCAGATATCCGGATGTTCCAGCAACACTTCTGCCAGCGCAGTTATTTCAGCACAACTATACGCCGTGCCACCGGGATTCCCCGGACTGCAAAAAATAAATACTTTAGTATTACGAGTAATAGCACTTCTCAATTGCTGCGGTGTCATCTTGAAATGACTGTCCAGCGCTGTATCTATTACTACACTTTTCCCACCAGCAGCTTTGACCATTTCAGGGTAAGAAACCCAGTAAGGTGCAGCAAATAAAACTTCATCATCATCATCAACCAGGGTTTGCAACAGATTATATAAAACCTGCTTAACTCCACTACCAACAAACACTTCCTCAGATGAAAACTGTAAATGATTTTCACGCTGGAACTTATCGACTACCGCAGCTTTTAATTGAGCCGTACCGCTGGTTGCCGTGTAACGAGTTTCACCCCGCTCAATTGCTTCGATAGCCGCTTGCTTAATGTGAGATGGCGTTTCGAAATCAGGCTCACCGGTTGATAAGCCAATAATATCTTTACCTTGTGCCCTTAAACGTGTGACCCTTTCACTTAAACCACTGGTAGCAGCTGGCGAAATGGTGCTGGTTCGACGATTGAATTTAATGCTGGTACTTGTTTTCATGAATATAATATTCCACTAAATAGCTGGACTAACAACTGGCTCAATATGCTTCATAGCCGACTGAATGCTCAGGGAAACATCCTGCTGATCTCCCCCGGTCGCCAGAACATACCCCAGACGATCCGGAGAACCTTTCATCGATTGCATCAGTGTGCCAGGTTCCTTATTAATTTTCACCTGAAAAATCCCCGCATGTTCTGCTGCGGCATCAATTCCACGAACCTGCTCCAGCACTCCAGGTTCTGTTTCAATATAACGAATCTGAGTCATACGAGAAAGCTCAACGGTTGGCAATTGATATTCATCATCCAGTAGTAATTTATAAGTTTCTTCAAATAAATTTATACCACTGGCCAGCTCGAACAAGGTCGTGATCTGATCCCCGCCAACCCGCGTTTGCGACTCTATAATGTAAACTTTTCCATCATCAACCTTAACCTCTGTATGAGCGGGTCCATCTTGCTGCTGAACCAGATTTAAGAAAAGTTCAACAGTCTCGCGAATTTTCGTTTCTATTTTCTTTTCAAGTGTTGCTGGCAAAATATGACCCAGCTCAACAAAATGGGGTACGCCTGTCGTCATCTTTTGGGTAATCGCACAAACCAGATGCTTTCCTTCATAAGTTAAAGACTCAATAGAATATTCTTCTCCTTCAACAAATTTTTCAATCAGCACAGTATCAAATTCATAATCATTGAAATAATTTTTAACATCCTGCTCTCTGGTTACTTTACACACACCAATTGAACCAGCACCGTACATAGGTTTCAAAATAGAGGCTCCATTTTTCTGAAGAAAATCGAGCGCGTCTTCAACGGTGACACAATGCTTAAAGGGCAACGCTAAAATTGGGTTCTGTTGTAATAAAGCACGCATTCGTGTTTTATCTTTTGTATGAACCACAGGAAATAAGGTATTGGCATTCGCTCTTAATTTTTTTGCCATTGCTGAAGCGGTGAGCAAACCATTTTCCGTAAAAGAAATGACAGCGTCAATTTCCATATCTTCTGGTCCATTTTTAAGGGCGTCAATACAACGATCCGTTTCCGTCATATCAACATCATAAAAAGTCACTTGCCGGTGGCCTTTTAAATGATCTAAATGGGTTGTGTCGCCAATGTAACTCACCTGCAAGCCTAGCTTAACCGCAACATCAAGTTCACAACTTCTGACATCTCCGCCACCCAGAACGACGACTCGATTATTTTCTAACGGGCTCTTGTCTGACAAGCCACTTTCTAACAAGCTTTTCTCTAAAATATTATTTTCTAACATATCATTCTCTAACATACTATTCTCTCTCAATGTTTAGTCAGTTAAAAGATCTCGATGCATAAACGGCGGTACCGTTAATCCCATCAGCGTCAATAAAGTCGGCGCTATATTGGGCAATGATCCCCTGGGTTGCATAGTAACGGGTGGTAAATTATCAGGAGACAAAACCAGAAAAGGTACCGGGTTTGCAGAATGTGACACCTGCGGCTCTCCGGCATCGTTAAGCATGACATCAGCATTACCATGGTCAGCCGTTACCGCAACCAGATAGCCTTTTGCCAACGCTTGTTCCGTTACTCGTTGAAAACAACGGTCAACAAAATCCGCCGCTTGCTCTGTCAGACTTAAATCGCCGGTATGACCTACCTGATCCAGATTAGGAATGTTAACGCACATAAAGTCAGGATCACGACCTAGCGCTTTATCGACAGCAACTTCCAGCGCCTCAATCGACATTGCCGGATTCAGTCGGATCGCCTGATCGTCTATTGTCGGAATTTCGGTTGATGAAACTTCACTGAATTCTCTGAATCCATTAATAAAATAAGTCACATGCTTAAACTTACAGGCCTCAGCAACGGCTTCGACAGATTTCCCCGAGGCAATGAGCTGTTCAACCAGGCCTCCATCAACTCGCGCTTGTGGAAAAAATACTTTAACATCGGGTAGCGTTGTTAAATCAGCCAGGGTATATACCGTTTGCGTTTCTGAAAAAACTTCGCACAATTGTTTAACCCGATCGCTTCTATGATTGGTAAGAATGATATGCTCACCTGATTTAAGCATGCTATTTCGATTCATCTGATGAGCTGGAAAATCACGTTCACTGCCATTTTCAACAATGTGTGATTTTAAAGCCGACACACTAAATTCCGGTAAATCAGCACTGTTGTAAAGTGCACCAACACACTGACGCGATATTGCCAGATCACCACTACGATCAGCAGCCCAGATACGCCCCATCACCACACCGATGCGAACCTGTTGATAAGGCGCAATGGCTTCTTGTAATTTATCTAATAATGAAAATGCAGAATTTGCAGGCGAGTCAATACCGTCCAGAAAAACATGCAGATTTATCTCTGCAATACCCTCAGCCACTGCTAACTTAATTGTCTGAATCATGGCATTCAGGTGAGCATGAACGCCGGCGCCGGACAACACGCCTGCAATATGAATACGTTGCTGCCGCCTTAATGTGTCCCAGAATGGACTCTTCGCCCAGTTACCATTATGAAATTCATCTTCAATAAAGGCCAGCTTACTTTTTAAAACCCGACCCGCTCCTATCGCTGCATGTCCAACTTCTGAATTACCCACCTGATCCGAAGCCAGTCCGACCGCTTCGCCTGAAGCCTCCAGCAATGCCATGCTATTTTGTGACATGTATTGATACAAGTGTGGCATGGTGTTTTGTGTAATCGCATTTCCATAACTCTGACTGCTAAAGCCCATACCATCGAGTATGAGTAGTAATACTTTATTTTTCATGAGCCGGTTTCCAGCTGGATAAATTTACGGCTGTCGGATTCGACAGGGTTATACAATACATCCTCAGCTTTACCTGATTCACATAAAAAACCATAACCATCAGGGTTAAAACAAAAAACCGCAGCAAAGTCAGCCAGGCGACGCGCCTGTCCGATATTATGAGTCACCATAATAACCAGTTTTTCTTTTGCTATTTCTGTAATAATCCCCTCAATCTTAGCGGTGGAAATAGGATCAAGAGACGCCGTTGCTTCATCCAGCAAGATGACATCAGACTGCACCAACAGATTAGAAGCAATACACAAACGTTGTTTCTGACCACCAGATAAATTTGTTGCTTTTATTTTGCGCCAGTTACTTCCAAGCTCTTTAAGCAGACCCACTCGACTTAAGGCGTCTTCCATTAAAGGTAGCCACTGGCGTTTATCCACCTTATCCGTTTTTAACGGTAATTTAAGGTTTTCATAAACGGAACAGGGAAAAACCGTTGGCGTTTGCCAGACCATTGAGAAACGCAGGTCTGAAGAAACATGATGAGAAGCATCTCCCCCTTTTAACATCGTGCCACTGGTTTTAATCTGCGGCGAATAAATGCCCGACAAAACCCGAATAAAACTACTTTTACCACTGCCAGAGGGACCGAGTATTGCAGTGACACCTGGTCCATCAATATGCCAGTTATTCACTTCAACAATCTTTTTTTCTCCAGCATGAACCTCAAAGTCTTTCATTAAAACCAGAGGGACCGGTATTGCTGTAATGTTTGCGCTATTTGCGGCTCTCGCGCTAAAATTTCCGCCAATTTGATTACTGCAGTTCATAATTCTTATTTCCTATCATACGAGGGATAAATAACAGCCCAAAGATAATCACGATGACCCACAACGACAGGGTCTTAGCCTCATTCATTCCGCCGGGAACTTCCATAGCCAGCATATAAATGTGGTAATTTAAAATTCTCACAGAGTCTAATAACGAGTTAGGCATATTCAACAAAGAACCGCTGGTCAACATAATAGCTGCCGTATCACCAAGTCCTCTGGAAACACCGAAAGTCAAAACCTCAACAAGTTCTCTGGTATAAAGTTTTGGGACCAGGATGAACAAAAAGTGAGGTAATGAAACTCGATAACTTCTTGCTGCATCTAAATAGTTATCACAAATGGGTTGCAACAATTGAACAAAAGCTGTCAGTAATGTAGGAAATAACAGTAAGTTCAACGTTAAGATAGAGGCAAGCAGAGACCACCCCAATCCCATCCATTTACAGAAAACCAGAAAACCAATCACGCCAATTAAAATTGATGGCATACCTGCAATTAAGTAAGCCGTGTATTGAGTCATTGCTATAGCCCACTTTGGAACAGGAATGATTCCAACTACGCACGCAGCCATCAGGTAAGCTGGAATTGTTGCCAACACCAGGCTGAGAACAATACTGACTACCGTACCAACAACAACAGATAATGGTGTCTGAGTCAGAGCCAAATCTCCGGAAAACAGACAACCAACAATAACGAGCGTTAACAACACATAAGACAACGCAAATATTCTATTTTTCATCACTCAATTTCCCTATTAAAAGAACGACCAGCAGTAATATCAGGCAAAGTCCGGTTATTCCGTAAAGCGCCTGCTCATGAAGGTCAGTAGCGTAAGGAGCCTCTAATGCAAAAGTGGCTGTCATTGTTCTGACTGGGTCATGAATTGACTCGGGAATTCTCGCAGCATTTCCAGAGAGCATTAAAATCAGCATCGTCTCACCAAAAACCCGGCAAAAACAGTAATTGACCACGTGCACTATCTGTGACTTACAGCTAAGGAAAAAAATCCTGGTTTTTGTCCAGAAATTCATTTTCAGAGACTCCTCCAGATCGGAAAAACTTTTCTCGAACTGTGAGTAAGAGCTATAAAAAAGCATCGTCGCAACGGGAACCAGATACAAAGCTAACACTAGTGAAGCGGTTAGCAATCCGTAGCCCGACGTATCAAATAGCTTACGCATTGACGGCACAAACTGCGAGATTGCCCAGACACCGATAACAACAGAAGGCAATGAACACCAGAGCTGCATGATCGACAATGTCAGGTTCTTCATGACTGATTGCTTTTCATTAACCAGTTGGTACGCTAAAAGCCAACCACCTGCGATGATCATTGGCATAGCCAGCACACAAATAGCCATCGTACCCAGCAGAGAAACTCCGAACCCAAACTGTTCAAGCTGCGGAATCCATTCCATAGAAAACCAGGAATCAAGTTCAGCACTCATATAAAATTCAACTGCCTGATACATCGGTATCAATACCATCGCTATCAGGCATAGGCTAAGAATTAGCAGTACCCAGAGCATAATTACCTCTTACCGTAATTAATAACGCGGTGATGAGTCATAACTTCCGCCGCGCCAGCCAGCTTCATAATCGCTTTAATCCGATTAATCGCCTGTGGTTTTGCCGGGTCAAAAACCAGATTCAAATCACGTGCCAGTTTATATTTTCCACTCTTGACAGTGTCTGTTGAAGGTTTCACACCGTTCAAAGAAAGTATTTTTATCGCAGAACCTTTTTCTTTTGCTGCAACCGCAGAATTAAAAGAAACATAGGCGATGGCCCCTGGGTCATTTTCTACACTGGCTATCGCCTGACCGTTAGCACCAATAATAACGGCCTTAGGTGTAACCTGACCAAACAAATTAAAATTTTTCTCAAACACTACTTGTGTTGCACGACCATTCTCCTTGGCTATAACAGTGACATTTTTTCCATTGCTCCATTTAGGTTCTTTCCCACTGTAAATATCTTTGATCGTCTTATCATCAACGTCGTCAAGATTATTCGATTGGTGCACAATAACGACAACCAGATCGCCTGCAAAAGCAAAGTTATCATATTTTTTCTGCTCAGATTTAGTCAGTGAGCGAGACACCATTGCGATATCAGCCATACCATCTCGAACAGCCTTAATTCCCGCAGAAGATCCTCCGCCCTGAATAACTAATTCAATACCGTTTTCTTTAAATACAGGTCCTAACGATTCCATAATTGGCATAATTGTAGAACTGCCAGCAAAAGTGATTTCTGTTTTATCTGTCGCAAAACTCAAAGTTGCAGTGGCCAGTAGAATGCTGCCTGTTATTGCAGTAAATAATTTTTTCATGAGTAATATTCCTTTTTATAATAGTTTTTGTTTAATAAAAGTTTTTGTTTAATAAATTTTAGTCAGCAAAGTTCTGCCTGCTTAGAAAAAAGCAGGAAAAACGAATCGATTTTTTCTATAAGATTTACTTAGCGATGATGATTAACAAGCGCGCCTGTCTGCTTCCAGAAATCTGGAAACGATTTACTAACACACTCATAATCTGACAAAGTCAGAGGGACACCTTTAAAAGCCAGTAACGAAAATGACATAGCCACCCTGTGATCGTCATAGCATTCAATTTCACAGGCGGATGCATCACGTAATGGATAAATAGTAATCCAGTCACTACCGTCTTCGGTTTGTCCCCCCAGACGAGAAACCCCTTCAACGATAGCAGCAATCCGGTCACATTCTTTGACCCGAAGATTAGCAATATTAGTAATGGTGGTCGGACTATCGGCATACAAAGCTGCCATCGCTAAAGAAAGTACTGTATCCGGCATTAAATCCATATCAATTTCAATGCCTTTAAGCGAATGACCTTTTAAGGTAATCGAGTCAGCTTGATAACTTACCGTACATCCCATCTGGCGAAGCGCTTCAACCAGACCGACATCTCCCTGAGCAGAAGACTCATTAATTTTATTAATTTTTACTTCACTACCCGTAATGGCAGCAGCAACCAGGAAATAGGACATGCCAGAAGCATCAACTTCTACGTCAATGATTGTAGGCGAAGGCTTTCCGGGTTTAATAATAAAACGCTTAAAATTTTCATTAGTGACTTCGATACCAACGGATTCCAACATTCTCAAAGTCATTGCAACATAGGGTTTTGAAACCAGCTTATCATCAATTTCAACTACAACAGATTGCCTGTCAGAAAACGCAGCCAGATGGATCAGGGAGCTGACAAATTGACTTGAAACACCGCCATTGATTAACCAGTTATCGACATTGGGTGTACTTTTACTGACACACACGGGTAAGCAGCCCTGCGTTTCCAGGCACTTATAATTCACACCAATACGATCAAAAGTATCCAGTATATCTCCCATGGGACGTTCATTTAACCGAGCATTTCCAGTAATGGTCGTATGACCATTAACCGTTGCAGCAAATGATAGTAATAATCGTGCAGGCGTTCCAGCTGCACCGATATACACAGGTTCTGATGGCGCATAAAGTTCTGCCTCAGTCCTGTTAACAATGAAATAATCTTTACCGGTTTCTACCGACAGGCCTTTAAAGCTATCAAGCGCATTCGCTAAAAAATGGGTATCATCACACATTAAAGCATTTTTCACACGGGTCTTGCCCAATGTGTAGGCACCAATAATCAGAGCCCTGTTAGTGTATGACTTAGAACCTGGTACATGAGGCTCAAATGCGGTCTCATTGAACTGTTTCAGCCATTCAACTTTTCCATCACAAATATTAAGTGTTGTCGAATTAGTTTGCATCTTTCTATCCTGTTTTATTTTTGTTTTTCCGCCGGACACTTCTTACAGTCACCCCGTTTAGAATCTGTCCAGCGGTCATCCTGTTTAAATGAGTCAGTTAACCACAGCATTTAGCTGAAAGTGCACCGTTGATTAAGTTGGCCAGATCGCCTTCTTCGTCCTGCGCAGCATTATCTAAAACTCCGACAATGTCGTTGACCAGCGGCTGATCAACTTCATTTAAGCCAAGACTCTTAGCCAGCTTTTTAGTATTGCAGGGCTTTTCGATTAACAGAACAGCCATCAAGTTAAGTAATTCTTTTTCACGGCTTTTCAGTCCGCTCAATGAATTGAATAAAGTATCCATATTTTTATCCTTATTTCAGGTTAATGGTTAAAGATTAAAGTTCACCCACAACTGGTAGGCGTATGAGGTTAAAATGGTGCTCGAAAGCCCCAGTAAAATGTAAAGCGCAAAAACATGTTTCTTGACGATGGAGTACACCGCCATCGACGCGGGAATACTGGTTACTGAACCCGCTATAAGAAATGACATTGCCGCACCTTTACTAATACCAAGATTAATCAGGCCATCAATTAATGGAACAGCTGCAACACCATTGAGGTAAGTGGGTATACCAACAAATGCTGCCGCCACAATTCCGAGGATTCCCTGACCATCAATCAGACCAGACATAGATTCACCTGGTACATAGGTCATCATCAGGTACTCAAGGAAAAATGCGATGGACATCCACTTCACCAGGAATATGGCTATCGCGGTAAACTCGGTCCAGAAAACCTGCATAGCTTCTTTGTCTTTCCATATTGTCCAGTTTGCATTCTGATGTTTGCCCATGCCACGGCGCGTAATTTTTTCATCACCTTTTAGCGGGTTACCAATCAGGTTGCGACTGACCAGAAAGTGCGTAATAAAACCAGCGAATAATCCCATAAAAATGGCCGAACCCAGTTTAAAGGTTGCAAAGTCGAAACCCAGAATTCCCCAGGTATAGACATACATATTGGGGCTAATAATGGGCGACGAAATCCAGAATGCCATTACGGCTGATAAAGGAATTCCAGAACGCAATAGCACAGCAATAAGCGGAATAACCGTACAGGAACATAGTGGTGACAACCCACCAAAAAGTGCTGCCATGGTAATCATCATGACAATGGTCGTATCAAACACCCGGGTTAGCAGCAACTCAAATCGCGCTGCCTGCATATAAGCCGCGATTGCAAATGCGGACAGAAAGTACCACTTTTGTTTATACAGACTGGTTGCGGCAAACCAGACGCCATCGATAGCTGTCTGGGTTGAGTAAATAGCGGTACCAATAAGAATAAGAAAAAAGAACAGAACTAACTTGTCCACTTTCTTAAACCAGTTCCACAAGGCTGCAAACGGGCTGATGCCCCCTTGCTCTGTTGGTTGTAAATTAGAGTATTCCATCTTATTAATTCCAGTTTTTTAAAGTTATGTCGGGGATAATCAGTTCACTTGTGCCGTCGTTATAAAGTAACGTGGGTAAAGGAAACTTTTTCAAATTGAAACTTTTACTATTAATTTTAAAACACAGGTTAGTTCCTTGTGACAAAGCAAAACGAATTCCACCAACGGGATTAAGTGCAGGTTTAATTTCACGATTACCTGACTTTAGGTTTTGCGCAATATCCCAGTAACAGGTCTTATCGCCATCATGCGTTGCAACCCAGCAGTGCCAGCCATGACTGGCCTTTCCATCATGCTGAACATAAATGCCAGAAAAGTAACAGTGCTCAATGCCAGCCTCAGACAAAAGCGTCATAAACGCATTATTAATGTCGATACAATTACCGGTCAGTAGATCGCAGGTCAGATTACCAAGCTCTCCAGTAGATGCCTCACTAACGTACTGAAATTTTTCAGCAATGTAATGAACAATGGTTTTTGTCAGTGTTTTACGGCAGGAAAGTTGTTGCTTGTTTAATTTAAGATTGTCCACACTGTAACCTAAAGAACGAGTCCATTCGTTAACTTCGCCGGTTTGATAGACCGCAGAGCTGGCGTTTGCTTTTGATTGATTTTCTGAAGCAAAATCATATTTAATATCCAGTGCTTGCGTGAGCATTTCTGCGGATAGATACCAGGCCGACTGAGTATTTTTTTCATCACGAATATTCTGCGCATTATTAATACCTGCAAAACGTATGTTTTCACAATATTGAAACGCCTGAGACTCTGCGACAGGAATTAATAAACCAGCAATTTCAGATTTAAGCGCTAACTCACCAAGCGACAGAGTGACGGTATAACGGGTAGTCATTACATCTCTCCCGCCATTAGTCGACAGATATGCGCTGATGTAATCAACTTAAATAAAATTATCTTTTTCACTGAGGTATTCTCTTGTTTTATCGTCTTAAATGTAGACTTCATGGAATACATATCTATATTTCCAGAATTCTACGCCCCTAAACTTGATGTCGAGATATTAAGAGAAGAGTTAACACTTGTCAACAACAATTCTAGTTATCTAGTTAAGTTAACATGAATAAGAATAAAATAAGTGATTAAACGCTATGAGGCTTAAACCAGGAAAGCCGCAAAAACATCTTACTTACGGCTGTAGATCCTTAGATTACGGTGCATGTAGGGCAGGAGGATGAATCGCCTCCCAGTTATCTCTTACATCAATAACTAGTTTTGCATTAGTTTAAAAGTAAGTTCTCAAAAAGCTGTGGCCAAACGATAGCATCACTCAGAAATATAATCACTTAACAGTGGTATTGTTTCTTTTTTAAACAGTCTGTCACCC
>JADGFG010000248.1 GCA_016743995.1 Kangiellaceae bacterium
TTGCTATATTTAAAGAACAATTTAAAGCCCTTTATTAATTTAATAATTAACTGACTCAACCAGAATCAATGATTACACAACCACCACCGCTTTCGCTTTATATTCATACCCCCTGGTGTGTTCAAAAATGCCCTTATTGTGACTTTAACTCTCATGAAAGCCAGGCACCAATTCCTGAACAGGCTTATGTTGAACGTTTGCTATTCGACCTGGAGCAGGAAATTCCTGACATCTGGGGTAGACAACTCAACAGCATTTTTATCGGTGGAGGGACGCCCAGTTTATTAAGCCCGGCCAGTTATGAAAAATTGCTCAATGGCATCAGGGCATTACTTCCTTTTCACGCTGATATGGAAATTACCATGGAAGCTAATCCTGGAACCGTTGAGTCTGATAAATTTAAGGGATTTTATAATGCCGGTATTAACCGTATTTCGATAGGTGTACAGAGCTTCAATAACCAGTTTTTAAAATCTCTTGGTAGAATTCATTCTGCCAGTGAAGCAGAAAAAGCATTCGATATTGCTCGTCAGGCTGGATTTAACAATATTAACCTTGATCTGATGTACGGACTTCCGCATCAATCAGTGAAACAGGCAATGAATGACCTTGATAGGGCTATTTCACTAAACCCGGAACACCTGTCCTGGTATCAGCTTACACTGGAACCCAACACACTTTTCCATCATCAACCTCCTCCCATGCCGGGCGATGAGCGACTTCATGATATTAATGAAGCTGGCCTTAAAAAATTATCTTTAAATCACTTTGAACGCTACGAAATATCTGCTTTTAGCAGACATGGAAACTCTCCTTCAACGCATAATCTGAACTACTGGCAGTTTGGTGACTACATTGGTATTGGTGCGGGAGCGCATGGAAAAATAACAAGAGCGGATAACCAGAGTATTACTCGAAAAAGCAAGAAACGTAATCCAAAAGATTACCTGAACGTTAACGTCCCTGTTATCGCCAATACCCAGACTCTCACCAGACAGGAACTTCCTATTGAGTTTATGATGAATACCATGCGGTTAAAAGACGGTGTACCCAGTGAGCTGTTTTTTCAAACGACCGGGTTACTTTTTTCTGTTCTAAAACCGGCAATCGATCAAGCCGAAAAAAAGGGGCTGCTGTTCAGAGACAAATTGATATTACGCCCTACTGAGCAAGGCTATTATTTTCTAAATGATTTACTTGAATTATTTATGCCAGAAAACTTTTCCAGCTCATCAGAGATTAATTCCATACCGATAAAAGAAGTCAGGTAACAACCTGAAACAATAAAAAGATTTGCATAACAGTTAACAAAATATTAATAGTCTCCGTCTTCATTTTCGTCCATACTGCTTACTATGATAATCTGGTCACAGACTAACCGACGCATGGACATTTTACGCTTTATGAAAAAAATATTACTCGGTGTTACTTTTTGCCTGTTAAATATCTGTTACTCACTAAATATCTATGCAACAAGCTCTGAATCACCACAGTGGACCCGAACCCTTAAATCGGTTAGTCAATCTATTGTCAGTATCAGGGTGAATACAGTTCGCACATTTGATACAGAACAAAGTATGGTTTCTCAAGCGACCGGATTTGTTGTCGATGCAAAAAAAGGTATCATTTTAACCAATCGTCACGTTGTTAATCCCGGTCCAGTTACTGCTGAAGCGGTATTTTCAAACGGTGAAGAAATAGAACTTAAACCTGTTTATCGGGATCCGGTACACGACTTTGGCTTTTTCAAATATAACCCTGAGCAATTAAAATTTATTCAACCACACTCTTTAAAGCTAATTGAAAACACAGCACGAATAGGCGACGATATCAGAGTCATCGGCAACGACTCTGGCGAGCATATGTCGATTTTGTCAGGAACTCTGGCCAGACTGGATCGCTCTGCCCCTAAATATCGTCGTGGTAGTTACAATGACTTTAATACCTTTTATTATCAGTCTTCCGCTGATACTTCAGGCGGCTCGTCAGGGTCTCCTGTTATTAATAGAAATGGAGAGGTTATTGCGCTGAATGCTGGCGGCCATAATAAAAGTTCTTCCAGTTTTTTTCTTCCTCTTTATAAAATAACCAGAACCTTAAAAGCTATTCAGCAAGGTATTCCGGTTGCACGAGGCACTATTCAGATAACATTAAATTACAAACCTTACGATGAAGTAAAGCGTCTGGGCTTAACTCCACAGCTTGAAAAACTGTTTCGTGCCAAAAACCATGGTAAAGGTTTGTTGGTGGTTGAAAAAACGGTAAAAGAAGGACCCGCTGATAATAAATTACGACCGGGCGATATTATCATTTCTCTCAGTTCCAATAATAAGAAAATTGACCACTTAAGCCGCTACGAAATATTTGAAATTTTTCTGGATAACCATGTTAACCAGGAAATAACTATCGATATTTTACGCCGCGGAAAACAGATGAGTCTCAATATGACAGTAGAAAACCTGCATGATATTTCACCTGATGAATATATCGAAATGGGGGGTGGGATACTCAACAACTTTTCTTATCAGCTGGCAAGACAAACCAACCTGCCCGCTAGTGGTGTTTTTGTTGCTTCATCTGGTTATATGCTGGCCAATGCAGGTGTCGGTCGCGGTGCGATCATTCAATCTATCAATAATCAGCCCATTAATAATCTGAAGGATATTCAGGAGGCACTATCGCCAGTCAGGCAAAATGAACACTTTGTTTTAAAATATATTCATATTAGCGCTCCCAGCAAGCAGAGAATAGCTAACGTTCGATTGAAAACGAGCTGGCATCAATCCAGACATTGTAAGCGAATGGATTATCCGGAAAGCTGGCGTTGCAAAAAACTGAACTGGAAAAGTAAGTTGCATTCCACCAAACCAACTGATATTCAGTTTACTCAATACAACGATCGTTATGTTGCTAAAGTGGCAAAATCTCTGGTCATGGTTGAAGCCAGTCTGCCTTACCATATTGATGGGCAGAATTACAATAACTACACAGGCACAGGCGTTGTCATCGATGCTAAAGCAGGACTAGTCATCGCCGACAGAAATACGGTCCCGGTAAAAATGGCAGACGTTTTTATCACCGTTGCTGGAGTTACTGAAATTCCCGCAGAAGTGCTTTTTGTTCATCCCGTTCATAGCTATACACTCTTAAGATATGATACGTCATTACTAAAAGGTGACACACTGAAGTCTGCCTCCTTGTTAAACAAACCCCTTAAAGCGGGGGAATCAATCTGGCTCGTAGGCTATCAAACCAATAATCGTTTAATCAGCGAAAAACTTAATGTCTCTTCTAATGAACCTTTAACACTGCCGGATCCACAGATCCCCCAATTTAAGGAATCTAATACAAACGGTATTAAAATTAATAATCCTCCCCTGGTTGCCAGTGGTGCATTAATTGATAAGCGAGGAAAAATAAGAGCCTGGTGGACAAATTTTGAATTTACCCGCAACTCAAATGAAACGATCGACCGCGGACTTCCGGTTAACCACATCATAAATATTCGCGATCAATGGAGAAAAAAAGGACAAATTGATGTCTACTCTCTTGAGGTGGAATTACAACCAATGAATATTGCCAGAGCTCGTAATTTTGGCCTGTCGGATGAATGGATGGCTGAACTTCAAGATACAGATAACCATGCCCAGGCACTCAAAATATCAAAACGAGTTGCCGGTTCAGATGCGTCAGAAAAATTGTTAGATGGTGATATATTATTGGCCATTGATGATCGAGTCATTCGAAATTATAATGATCTGGAACGAGCAATCAATAAACCAGCAGTAAAACTTACCCTTTGGCGTAATAAAAAACAGAAAAATATCAGAATTAAAACCCGGAAACTTACCAATACAGATACCAATGAATTTCTGATCTGGTCTGGTGCTTTATTACAAAAACCACATAGAGCGGTTTCTATTCAAAAAAATATTCCTGCAACAGGGGTTTATATATCATGGTACTGGTATGGCTCGCCTGCTAACCGACACGGGTTAATTCCTTTAAGAAGAATTACTGAATTTGAAGGAGAAATAATTACTGACCTTGCACAGTTTTTGCAACTGAGTAAAAAATTTAAAGATAAAAAATATGTCCAGGTCCGCCTGCTCGACCTCAATGGTGCAGAGTCGTTAATTACCATTAAACAGGACCATCATTACTGGCCCACACAAAGAGTGAGCTGGAAAAATAATCAATGGGTTAATTCGCTAGTCAATTAAACGACTGGATGGTATTAAAAGTGTTTAGTCACAGAGAACATGACTTCATACTTTTTAATCGACTTGTTTTTTACGCGGTTTAAATTCCAGTAATGAATTTTATTACCCTTAGCTTCGTATATGGAATACCCCTTGAGGGTTAATCGGTAAATTGCTGGAATTGTATTTTTATATCGGTCTGATCTAATCTGTTTTTTTAGTGATATCGCAGCATTCACAGAATGATCGGCATTATCAGGAGAAACATTTAACAACCTTTTTTGTGATAAAGGCAAGCTAGAAGCATGGCCATATTGTTGGGGAGTTTCTGCTCTTCCCATTGAAAACTCGACCATTGAACGGGCTGAAAAACGATGTCGAATACCTAACTGGTAACCCGTTTTGGCTGATGCAACAGGTGAAGAGTTCATAGCCTGAAAATTGTCGTCCTGAAGATTCGACTGATCGGCTTCAATAAAAAATCGATTGCCATCATTTGATTCACTCGCCAGCACGGGACATATCGGCGAACTGACCATAACGGCCCCTGCAACCAGTGAGCGCACCCAACGTTGTTTTGAAAGAACTTTCTTTAATTGCTTATGATTGATAAATCCAAGCTGAACCAGGCTTTCACCAAATTTACAATCGTTGTTCTGTTGATAGCTTAATGCCTGCTCAAGCTGTTCGTCATTAATCCAGCCCTTTGCAACAACCAGACGGCCTAACCGAGACGAATCCTGTAACCTGCTTTTCTTTAACATACTGACATAACTCACAAACTACTGATGCCATAACTGATGACGCCAAACTACAGCTGTAAAAAATACCCGGCTTCTACCACCTGAAATAATGCTTCTTGTCACTTAACAAACAAGGTTTATCAAGCAACGTCTTTCAAACAATACTTAAATAAACAATTCAATTAGAACGAGACATTTCCAGGGAGTTTGGGTGTAAATATAGATTATCATCAAAATGCTATGATTACGTTGAGCCACTTCTAAAAAGAGAAATTTGTTATTATAATAATAGCTGCTTATAACTCATATCATTCAAAAAAATTTAATTATAAATAATAACTCACTGTTTTTATTCCGTTTTATTTAAACAGTCTGCCTAACAGGAAGTAAAACTAGTTGAAAAATATCAGACGAATTATTATTTCTGGCGGTTATGGGAACTTTGGCAAACGTATCGCAGAGTTGCTGGCTTGTCAGAGCGACATTGAACTATTGATTGCTGGACGAAATATTTCCAGAGCACAATCTATGGTTAAATATTTATATCAGTCTCAGC
>JADGFG010000021.1:0-5222 GCA_016743995.1 Kangiellaceae bacterium
GATCTGGTGGCACCTGTTCATGCTGAGCTCAATATTGAGCAAGGTGATGTTACTCTAGAGGCGGTCGGTCAAAATCGAACAGTCCTGGTTAATGATATTCCTGTTGCGAGAAAGCAAAAGCTAGCTGTCTGGGATGTTATCAAGTTGGGGAACTGTGAGCTGGAACTGACGGATCCATTGGTCGAACGAAAATCGGTTGAAAATAAACCTGATAATGCCACTATTATTCGCCCAGCTGTCAGTGCCTGGATGTTGAAAGCCGTTTCTGCACCTCTGGAAGGTCAGTACTTCTCTCTGGTTGATGGAAATATCATTGGAAGAGATGATGTTTCTGATATTGTGGTTCCGTTATCTTATATTTCCAGACAACATGCGAAGATCAGTTTACGTAAAGATAACCTTTATATAGAAGACTTAAAATCTTCAAATGGAACATTTGTTAATGGCGCTAAGATTAAGTCTTGTGAGTTAAGAAGTGGCGATGAGATCCGTTTTGACCAATTCACTTTCCGGGTCGTGGGGCCTTCCGCCAGTATTAAGAAAAAGCGTGCGGTTGTTCATGATCAAACGACGCAAAAGAAAAGTAAATCCAGGCTTTCTTCTACTCAGGAAATTCCCACTAAAGTTTTCGCTGATCAGCGTGTCTTTTTACATGGTTTGTCCTCTCAGGTGCTCGGTAAAGTTTACGAAATCACCAATGTCAATAATCATGTTTCAAGAATGTTAGGCCATCACCTGTCTACCAGTGAAAAAAGCGTTTCAGCCAGACATGTTTATCTTACGGAAACTGAGCTGGGTTGGGAAATCAAAAATGATGGTGCTGCTGATGGCCTGATGGTTAACGGTAAAATGCAGGCAAGGGCGTTACTTCAGGATGGAGATGAAATACTGATTGGTGATATTCAATTAAAATTTCAAGGTGTTGGAGAACATCCTCTTAACTATTCAGTCATGCATAATAATAAAACTGGCGCATGGAAAGTGTTAGGGGCGATTATGGTTTTTAGTCTTGCAGCCATTATTTTTTATTTAGCGAATCATTCATAATACTCAATTATTTTCAATAGACTGCTTAAATAAAGTCTTTTATAACGAGAGAGATAATACAGAGAATTGCGATGGTCAAAGCAATAGAAAGCCACTTTGTTGTTGATGGTGGTTTGATCTGTGTTGCTTTTTCTGGTTTTTGAATATCAGGTGGTTTTACTTTTCTAGCTTTCCCCATTGTGGACCGTGATTGTTTGATGACCTCTGCATTTGAAATTTTATTGAGTTCAACAAGAATCTGTTGTGCGTTTTCTGGTCTGTTTATTGGATCGACAGCGAGCATTGTGTCGATTAATCTCTGTAATCGGTATGAGATTCTGGGAGTATCTGCCGGAAGAGGAGCGTTAAAAGGTACACCATAAAGCATGTGGTGGAAAATCGCTCCAAGGCAATAAATATCATATTGCTCACTAAATAATTGTTTACCCGGCGGTTGATAAAGTTTGATTTCCGCACTGTTATCGTTGCTGGAATAAACCTGTCCAAAATCACAAATTTTCAGGTTTTGTTTGCTATCAAAAAGAATATTTCCAGGTACAAGGTTGCAATGCAATATATTATTCTGATGTGCAAAATCAATAGCTGAACATAGCTGAGTGGCCTGTTTCAAAAATTCTGTTTCACTAAGCCCTTGAATGAGCTGGTTGCTTAAGCTGCCCCCGGAAAGGTATTCGCTTATAATTGTAGAGCTTTTTTTGCTTTTAATTGCGGCATAAATATTGATGATATTTGGGTGTTTCAGGCTGCTGAGTAATCTGGCTTCTTTAACCCCGCTACACTCTCCAAAAATTCGACGAATGACCAGAAGTTGTTTATTACTTTTCTTTTGAAATAAATAAACCCGTTTGTTTCCTCTATGACTTAATACATCGAGTAAGTTGAAATTATTAGCCAGGTCCTGATTTTCATTATTGACTGCCTTTATGTTGTTTTGCCCAAGATGACTTCCTTGTGAAATTCTGAGTAGTTCGTCTCTGACTTCAGTGAGCGAGGTGTAGCGTTTATCTGGGGAGCGGTGACAGCATTTTTGTATCAGACTATCAACTGTTGATAGTGTTTCTTGTTCATTTGTATCCGGATGATGAGATAATTTATCTTTAGTAAAAAGATTGTTAAAAACGACACCTGTTGAGTATATGTCACTTGCAATAGTTGCTTCGTTATAGTTTTCTTTTTGCTCTGGTGCAACATAGCCTTCTGTGCCCATTACACTGGTGTTTGTTGCTTCGTTAGCCTTGTCTTTTGCTGTTAATGCAATACCAAAATCCAGTATTTTCACATTGGCGTGTTGCTCAATAATGATATTGGAAGGTTTTATATCTCTATGAATGACCCCGTTCTTATGAGCATAGGCAAGTCCTTTACATATTTGAATAGCGATATCGAGCTTTTTATTAAAAGGTAATTTTCCCTGTTCGAGCATTTTTGACAGATCAATGCCAATAATTTTTTCCATGACAAAGTAGGGTTGATGTTTGTCCGTGATTCCTTTATCAATGATTTGAACGATATTTGGGTGATTTAATTTGGCAATAATTAATGATTCGCGTTCAAATAGATCTTTGGCTTCATTGTGTGATAGTAAATCTTTACTAAGAAATTTGATTGCAACAGATCGATTGAGTGATATTTGTATTGCATCATAAATTTTAGCCATACCACCACTGGCAAAAATTTGATTTATTGTGTAGCCATCCAGATGTGGTAACGCCATAGGCAGGAAAATTCAAATCGATGATTATTAAATAAGTTTAGACATTTTTTACTTTATTATTGAGAATATTTTAAATTTCAACTGGTTATCACTAGTACGCAGTATTACATCAGAGAAGAATAAGAGGAATTTTAAAGAAAAAAAAGCCTGCCAGAGGCAGGCCGAATTAGCATTTAGCTATGAAAAACAGGGACTACTCAAAACTAAAAACTGATAGCACTATCTAACAAACCCTGTAATTACAGGGAAATAACCCATAAAACATGTAAATCCTGCAGACGGATAGACAATAAATCACTTTAATCCAAAATCAGAGACTTGAGTTAAAGAAAAGTAAAAATGATTGTAGCAGCTACTTAAGACGGAAAAGTTATATAGGCCTTAATACTTGCGGTCTTCATTGTATACAGGACGGGACTATACTGAGTTGATTGCTAATATTCAAACGAACATTTATAATGATTCGCATTAGTAAAACTAATCCATTATTGTATTATTCCACTTAGAATATTGAGCTTATGACACGAAAACTACCTCCATTAAGGAGCCTGAGAGCATTTGAAGCGGCAGCACGTCATTTAAGTTTTACTCGAGCTGCGGATGAATTGTTTGTAACTCAGGCTGCGATTAGTCATCAGATTAAGTCATTAGAGGACTTCTTAGGACTTCAGCTGTTTATTCGACGTAATCGACAGTTAATTTTAACCGATGAAGGTTTAAGTTATTGGCCAAAAATTCGTGATATCCTGGAAAAACTGGGGAATGCAACTGAAGAAATTAAGGCACAACGTACTAGTGGGGCTCTGACCGTCAGCGTTGTTCCTTCTTTTGCTACCGTATGGCTGGTTCCCAGGTTATCAATTTTTCAGCAACGTTATCCTGAAATTGAAGTTCGTTTGAAAGCCAGCGATGAAATGGTTGATTTTATGAGAGAGGATATTGACGTTGCAATCTATTATGACACTGGAGATTACTCGGGTTTGCATTCGGTAACTTTGTTAAGTGAGCGTCTTACACCATTATGCTCACCTTTGCTGCTGGAGGGACAAAAGCAGTTAAAAAAACCTGAGGATTTAAAAAACCATACTTTATTACATGATGGCAGCACTAATGACTGGCGACGTTGGTTGAAACATGCGCATGTTAAAGGGATTAACTTAAGTCATGGCCCCATTTTTAGCCATACTGTAATGGTTCAGCAAGCTGCAGTTTATGGCCAGGGAGTGGCTATGGGGCACCTTGTTTTATCTCAAAATGAAATCAAAGCGGGTCGATTAGTTCAACCATTCAAACTTTATATGGAGAGCGATTTTTCTTATGATATTGTCTGTCCGGTTGAGTCGGCAGAGCGACCTAAAATAAAAGCTTTTACTAACTGGCTGTTTGAAACTGTAAGGCTGGAAAGTGACCTTTCCTGTTGAGTCAAACTGATTTTTAAGAAGTGTTTGTAAGCCGTTAGTTGTAGGTTATTCCCCAAAACCAGTGGAAAATAATAGTTCTAATGCTTGAGTTAATTGTTCTGCGTCGGGTCCCGTTGAGTCAATTTTAATGACTGAACCTTCAGGCGCATTCAGGGTTAATAGTTTAACCAGACTGTTACCAGGAGCGCTACGCTCCCTATGAGTGAGAGTGACCGGGCTTTGGTAATTTCTGACTTCAGATACTATCTTTGCTGCTGCTCTTGCATGCATTCCTTTTTTATTGATTACTTTGCACAATATAGTGGGCATAGGGGCTCTATTTGTTTTTCATTTCTCTGTGACGAATCTGAGTATTAGAATAGAGTTGTTTGAAGTTTTTTGCGAGTTTTTCTGCAATATAAACTGAGCGATGTTGACCCCCTGTACACCCAATAGCGATTGTCAGGTAGTTTCTATTATCTTGCTCAAACCGGGGAATCCAGGTTTGCAAAAATATCTTTAATTGCCAGTAAAACTCCTGAGCACATGGCTGCGCATTCAGAAAATCAATGATTGGTTGGTCTACACCGGTATATTTTCGTAGGTTATGATCCCAATAGGGGTTGGGTAGACATCTCGCATCAAAAACAAAGTCTGCATCGTTAGGGGCACCATTTTTAAAGCCAAATGATTTAAACAGAAGACTTAAATGTGACGATTGCTCGCCCAGCACTCTGCTAACAATAACTTCGCAGAGTTCATGGGGGGATTTTGAAGTAGTGTCAATAACCAGTTGTGCGTAACGGGTGACAGGTTCAAGTCTTTCTTTTTCTTTGCGAATTGCTTCGGGTAAAGAAAGTCCTTCATTGGTCAGGGGGTGTCTTCGACGTGTCTCACTAAAACGCTTGAGTAGCGTAGCATCATTCGCATCGATAAAAATAACATCCAGTTTATGCTGACTGGCCTGTATTTGCTGGATTAGATGGTCAAATTCTTCAACAGTATGAGTGACGTTACGTGCATCAACACCAATTGCCAGCCCGGGGTAGTGGGAGTCTATC
>JADGFG010000021.1:5232-36955 GCA_016743995.1 Kangiellaceae bacterium
ATCCACACAGTAAAAACCCTGATCTTCCAGTGCCCTGAGAGCAACTGTTTTACCAGAGCCTGAGCGGCCACTTACTACTATCCGTTTCATTATTTGGAATTCTCCGTAATAGTATTATCATTATCGAGCTTTAGAGATAATTTCAAAAAGTGCATCATTACAGTGTGCGTGTCGAATTTGTGAAACGACTTTAGCTTCAGAGAGTATTTTTGCTATTTCGGCAAGGCTTCTGAGTTGCTCTGCATCAGCCTGTACTGGTACCATTATGGCGAAGATAATATCGACGGGTTGTTTGTCCGGAGCATCATAATTAACCGGCTCTTCTAATAAAATTAATACCGATGTTGGTTCTTTGCATGCTTCTACTCGTCCATGGGGAATGGCAATACCATGCCCTAGCGCGGTCGAGCCCAGTTTTTCTCTGGCAAAAAGACTTTCAAAAACATCTTGTGCTGGGCACGCCATTGTTTCAGCCATTACTTCACTGACTTTTTCCAAAATTTTCTTTTTGCTAGATAGCTTTAGGCTGCAAAAAGTTGCCTTTGGTGAAAGGATTTCGTTAATGTTCATGGACTTGTGTAATATGAAAATATTTATGGGATCTTGAATCTGCCAACTTTATCACAATAGACCCCATAAATTTTAGTGATTTTTAATAAATTTGAAAATTAATTTCATCAGATAGACATTAAGCTAATGCCGCTTCATTTTTTCTTTATGTTTGATCACCTGTCTATCGAGTTTATCAATCAGTGTATCAATGGAAGCATACATATCTTCTGACTCACTATTTGCAAATATTTCACCACCATTGACATTGAGTTTTGCTTCTGCAATTTGACGCACTTTTTCAACTTGTAGAATGACATGTACATTATTAATATGATCAAAGTGTCGGGCTATTCGTTCAAATTTTTCAGTGACGTAATTTCTCAGAGAGTCAGTAATATCTAAGTGATGACCTGTTAAATTTATTTGCATAGTGATATACCTTCTGTTGTTAACGGAAATATTAAGCTAACTGCCGTTCTGTCATGCTAACAGAGCTTCAACCAGCTTAAACTGGTTAGATCAACTCCTTCCTTTCATTGGAAGGGGGGATAGACATTGCCTCTCGATATTTCGCTACAGTTCGCCTGGCAACTTTGATTCCCTGATCTTTAAGTAAATTGGCCAGTTTGCTGTCACTCAGCGGTTTGGCCTGGTTTTCTGCATTGATTAATTTCTTTATTACTGCTCTGATTGCTGTCGATGAGCACTCTCCACCAGAGGTGGTTCCAACATGACTCGAAAAAAAGTATTTAAGCTCAAATATACCTTTGGGCGTGTGCATATATTTTTGGG
The DNA here is from genome assembly GCA_016743995.1 of Kangiellaceae bacterium. Taxonomy (GTDB): domain Bacteria; phylum Pseudomonadota; class Gammaproteobacteria; order Enterobacterales; family Kangiellaceae; genus Aliikangiella. Next base: position 6,577 of record JADGFG010000021.1, read on the forward strand.
TGGTGACCCGAGATATTGTCGACTCATGCATGTCGACCTCTTCGGCAATGTCGTTTAAAACCAGAGGTTTCATGGCCTCTTCACCATACTCAAAAAAGCCGATTTGTTTTGACACAATGCACGATGCGACCTTTAACAAGGTTTCATTTCGGCTTTGCAGGCTTTTTATAAACCATTTAGCATCTTGCAGGTTATTTTTAAGGTATACGTTATCTTTGCTGTTATCTGCTCTTTTAATGAGAGATGCATAATCGCTATTAATCGTTAATTTGGGTGTGCTAGCGTTATTCAGTTCTACTGTCCAGTGACCCTTATTGTCTTTTTTAACCTGTACATCGGGAGTGACGTATTGAGCGGTATTCTGACTAATCTGGTTGCCAGGCCTGGGGTTGAGTGATTGTATTACTTCGACAGCAGCTTTTAACTGTTGTTCGTTAATTCCCATATTTTTTAAAATTTGTCGGTAATTTCGGCTGGAAAGAAAGTTAAACTGGGTTTCAATAAGTTTTTCTGCCAGTTTGTGGGTTTCGTCTTGTTGCTCTAACCGTCGGGTTTGAATTAACAAACATTCCTGTAAATCTCGTGCTGCTATACCTGCAGGCTCAAAACTTTGTAGTAAATGTAAAACCGCTTCAATTTCTTCTGTTTCAACAATGTTCTCTTCATTTAAATCACGACTCTCTGAGTTGTCACTCCTGAACATTGCGACAACATCGTCCAGGCTGGTTTGAACATAACCGCGTTCATCGATAGCATCAATTAAAATGGTTGCGATAGTTTTATCAATTTCAGATAAGTTCATCATCTCAATTTGCCATTGAAGCTTGTCACGTAAAGACTCACTGGTTTCTCCCTGATATTCAAAATGATTTCCATCGTCACTATTATGGTGACTTGATGTAACTCCTTGCGAGACATAACCCCAGTCTTCCCATTGAGTATCGGTTGAAAGTTCATCACTTATTTTATCGCTGGCGAGTTGTTCAGTAGTATCTTTTTCGTCGGAATGGGATTGTTTTATGTCATTATCTGTTTGTGCTTCTATCTGGGCTTCAGTTTCGTTAGAGCTTGCTTCTAAACTGGTTTCGCTATCCAGTAAAGGGTTAGAGTCCAGAATTTCCTGAATCTCAGCTTGTAGATCGATATTAGATAGTTGCAGCAGCTTTATTGCCTGTTGCAATTGGGGGGTCATTGTCAGAGATTGACTGATTTTAAGCTGTAATGATTGTTTCATTAATATTATTTTCCGGAGGCTAACATTTCGCCTCTCTATGTTGTAACTATAGCAGTATTTTTCTTCAAAGGAGAATAAAATACTGATATTGCGTTGCTACTATGACTTAATATGTAGACACATCTGGAGAGTATCAAGTCCTGATGTTAAATTTATAATAATTATTTTTTTAATGATGTCAAAATAGTCTGAACATCGGGTAAATATGATAATTAAATTTTAAAATTCTCGCCAAGGTAGACCTCTCTAACTTTTTGATTATTCAATATTTCATCGGGTGTTCCTGTGGCTAGCAGTTTACCTGATTCTACAATATAGGCTCTTTCACACACATCTAATGTTTCTCGTACATTGTGATCGGTAATCAATACTCCCAGACCTCTGTTTCTTAGCTGCTGTATGATGGTTTTGATTTCTCCTACGGAAATAGGGTCAACGCCAGCAAAGGGCTCATCCAGCAGGATAAAATCAGGGTCATTTGCAAGAGCTCTGGCGATCTCAACTCGGCGACGCTCGCCACCAGAAAGAGACATTCCAAGGCTTTCCTGAATATGAGTAATATGAAACTCTTCCAGTAACGCTAGCATTTTGTCTTGCCGCTGCTGTGGCGTTAAGTTTTTGTTTAATTCAAGAATGGCTAGAATATTTTGTTCTACAGTGAGCTTTCGAAAAATCGAAGCTTCTTGTGGTAGATATCCAATCCCAAGCTTGGCCCGCTGGTGCATTGCGTCTCGTGTAATGTTTTTGCGATTAAGGAATATTTCTCCCTCATCGGCTTTAACTAACCCAACAATCATATAAAATGAAGTTGTTTTACCTGCGCCATTAGGACCAAGCAAGCCAACAATTTCGCCAACATTAACTTCAAGAGATACGTCGGATACAACTCTTCTACCTGAGTAGATTTTTGCCAGGTGGGCTGCGATTAAACTGCTCATTTTTTAGTCTTCTTATTTTGTAGAAGATTTAGCTGGCGCTTAGATGACTTGGGAATTCTGAGCGTCTGTGTTTTTACATTGTAGAGAATTTTTTCTGCAGTCATTTTTGATTGCTGTCTGATCAGTGTCACTGCGCCTGTTAATTCCAGTTCTTGTGTTTGTTGTTTATAAAGTAGCTTTTTTGCTTCTGCATTAATAGGTACTTCGCCCATCTGCTTTATGGAAACAGATACTGGTGATCCGGTTGCAGCTAATTGATAGTGTTTGTCCTGAGTGATCACAAAGCTTTCCCCTGAAATAGTAAATTCACCGTAGAGTTTACTTTTTTGATGAAAACGAACTTTTTTACTGGCGGTGATAGTTTTTGACTGTGTTTGATATTTCACACTATTTGCCCAGAGCTCGATAGTGCCTGAATTGTTTTGATCTTTTCTAATTAAATAGGCAGGCTTTCCTTTGACTTCGACATATTCATCTTTTTTTTCCCTGGATGCCTGTGACAGAATTTCTTCGCCATTAATGGTTAAATTTTGATCTGAAAATACAGCGTCAGCCAGGTAAGATATCTGATTTGTTTGATAATTGACCGATGCTTTTTTACTATTGATTTTCCAGTCTACAGGTTGAGCTCCTGTCTGTGTTTCGGCGTACACGGAGTTACATAATAAGGAAATAAAGAAAAGATGATATTTATAATTCATTTTTAAAACCATTAGATTCAACCAGGCTTGTTAACTCAATAATTTCAAGTTCAAAGTCAGCATTCATTCCGCGCGAAGTTGTATGAGTTGTTTGAGTGAGCAGTTTCACCACTTCCGGTGTTGTTGCCAGTTTTTTTTCTAAATCGATGTAAAGCAATTCAGTAAGGATGTTAGTCTTACGAATAGTATTGAGTTCTATGATGGAAACATTGTTATTTAGTCTGATTTTGTTCTCGTTATGGTCCAGTTCTCCTGTTGCGGAGGTTAGCTGCCATTTTGAGCTGTGTTTACTTTTAAAAATAATATCAGGAAGATTTATCTGGGAAATGTTAGTTTTTTTAAAATATTCCATTTTTTTTGCGCCAAGCTGGCTTGTGATTTGTCCATCAGAATTGAAGTTTTTTATAACGACATTCTCAAAGTAGTAGTCAGCATTTGAAATTTTTTCTGGTTTTTTATCAGTTAGCTGTGTTGATGAATGCCAGTAATTTATTCCGAGAAGAATTGATAATAAAGTTGCCAGTAATGCTACTTTTGTTCTTCTTTTCATTGCAGGTAACTATTTAACAGAGAATCAAGCTTGTTTTGTGCAGTTAATAATAAATCGGCGACTTCTCGTACTGCACCTTCACCGCCTTTGGCTTTTGTTACCCAGTCTGCATTTTTTATTACAAAGTCATGGGCATCAGCAACACCAATTCCCAGACCTGATGAACGCATTATTGGTAAATCAGGTAAATCATCTCCAATATGGGCTACTTCTTCCGGTTTTAGCTTTAGTGAACTTAATATGTTTTGAAATGTTTGTCGTTTGTCGCTATTACCCTGATAGATATGTTTTATATTGAGCTCATGTGCTCGACGTTCGACAATGGTTGATTGTCGTCCTGTAATGATAGCAACTTGAATACCAGCAGATTGTAATAATTTAATTCCAAGGCCATCTTTAATGTTAAAGTTTTTGAGTTCGTCACCATTACTGGTGAAATAAACTTTACCATCGCTCAGTACGCCATCAACATCACAGATAAGCAGTTTGATTTTTGATGCTTTTTTTAACAGGTTTGAAGTCAGTCGCTCAGACATAGTTATACGACACCTGCTTTTAGTAAATCATGCATATTGAGTGCGCCCACGGGATAATGATTTTCATCCGTTATTATCAATGCGTTAATGGCACTTTCTTCCATTACCTGAAGAGCTTCGGCTGCTAATTTTTGAGCCGTTATTGTTTTGCATTGTCGGGTCATTACCTGACTGATAGGGGTTAATTTAAAGTCGATATTCAGAGCCAGTGCTCGTCTTAAATCACCATCGGTAAATATTCCACAAAGCTTATCTTCATTATTAACTATGCAGGTCATTCCCAGCCTTTTATTGGTCATTTCAAGTAGCGACTGGTTAATCGGAGTCTCTTCTTTTACAACAGGTATTTCTTTTCCCTGATGCATGATATCACTGACTTTAAGTAATAATTTTCGACCTAAGGTTCCGCCCGGATGTGACATGGCAAAGTCGTTCTCTGTAAAACCTTTTGCCTGTAGCAGAGCAACGGCTAGAGCATCCCCCATGACCAGAGTGACTGTTGTTGATGCCGTCGGAGCCAGGTTCATTGGACAGGCTTCTTTTTCTACACTGGTATCCAGATTGACGTCGGCAAACTGTGAGAGTGTTGAAGTCGAATTTCCTGTCATGCTGACCAGAGGGACTTTCAAACGTTTAAATATTGGCAATATGCTGGTGACTTCGCTGGCTTCGCCTGAATTAGACAGTGCTAAAACGACATCTCGTGGAGTTATCATGCCCAGATCGCCATGGCTTGCTTCTCCAGGGTGGACAAAAAAAGCAGGACTGCCTGTGCTGGCTAATGTTGCAGCTATTTTTTTTCCAATATGTCCGGACTTTCCCATGCCAATAACGACTATTTTTCCTTTACAATGTAATAACAACTGACAGGCCTTAACAAAACTGGAGTCAATTTTTTTACTTAGCGCTTTAACTGCGGCTTGTTCTGTATCAATAACGGCCTGACCGCTTTTAATAAAGTCTTCTGGTTGGAACTGGTCCGCTTGTATTTTACCTGATGTGCACATAAAACATACATTTAGCTAGTGAACAGAGACATTATCTGTCAGTGTTCGAGTTAGAATAGAATAAAGTATATCGTTAAAGTAGAAGAAATATTACTACTTTTTGGAATCTCTGAAAACTCATGATGTCTTTTTCTGAGAAACGACATTTATTGAGGGTTACGATATTTCAACAAATTTGTATATCTGATAAGCAACAAAGAGAAAAGCCAGAATTACTCCTTCAAGCCGGGATATTTCGCCTGGTTTGCCTTTTCGTCCCCAGGCCATAATACAAACTGCGACGGTAATTCCAAACATGAATAAATAGTCAAAGTATAAAATAGAATTAGTGACCTCAATATTAGAAATAACAGCGGGTATTCCGAGAACAGCCAACAGATTAAAAATATTTGAACCAATCACATTACCCAATGCCAGTTCATGTTCACCTTTAATTACACCCGTGATGGAAGCAGCTAGTTCTGGCAGGCTGGTTCCCACAGCGACAATGGTGACCCCAATTAAAAAGTCACTGACACCATAATTGTGAGCTATAGCAACAGCGCCAGCAACGAGCAATTTGGAGCTTATTTGTAATAGTACAAGACCAAGAATGAGCCAGCAGGCTGCTTTCCAGTTAGGCATTTGATCGGGAATTTCATCGATTAATTCTTCAAGCATCAGGTCGTCTTTGTTTCTGGAACGAATCGCCGAATGTGTAAGCCAGGCTAGATAGGCTATGAGGCAGGCTAACAGAATAAAACCGTTTATCTGGCTTAAGCTATTATCAAACATAAAAGCAAATGCAATTAACATGACACCAAATAAAACAGGAATTTCACGTTTTAACATGTCGGACTGTATTTTTAGTGGAGTAATCATTGCAGCAATACCTAACACCATACCGACATTGGCAATATTTGAACCGATAGCGTTTCCTATGGCTAGCCCAGGGGTACCACTCATTGCAGCGTTAAATGACACCACAACTTCTGGTGCCGACGAGCCCATTGCAACAATTGTGAGGCCAATGATTAATGGAGATATACCGAAGTTTCGAGCAATAGCGGCGGCCCCGTCTGTAAATCGATCTGCACTCCAGACAAGTAGCGATATGCCAGAAATAACCATTGCAAAATAAAGTAACATTAAACGATGTTTAACCTGAAATAATGAATTAATAGAGCTTTACATAAAGCTATGGTGGAAGCCATTATCTATATATTCAAGTGTAAAATTGTTTCAATCCATTAACCTGAATGAATCAGTTATTGGTTGAAGCGTATTTTTTAACGTTATTAATCAATACGATACAGTACCTGGCAGGTAATATGATCCAATGGTTCGGGCCTGATAATATATGGTTGTATTTGAGTATATCGTTCGTTAAAAGCGAGCAATTATACTGAGTATCATGATGATTATGAATAAAAAATAGCAGATATACCCAAACTCCCTGAAATCTGCATTTCCTGGGCGTTTGGATATATAACAAAATCTGATTAATTAACATGGGGTTAACTTCTCTCAGGCAGGCTAAAACCTGAGGAATAAATGAAGGAATATGCTATAACTGTTGAATATACCGGGTTGAATAGCAGTGCTGTAATAGCTTTTGACTCAGGACTAAATTTCTCAGATTTTAACGGTAAGCAGGTTAGTTGTTGTACAAAAAGGTGAATTTCTTAGCGAGAAATAATGATATTTCTACTGGTAATGTCGAGCAGAGCAAAAATAAATATTTTCCCGACTTATACTTGTATCTGATTCGATGTACAATGATAAGTTAACTTATTTGAGCTATTTTTAGACATTAAAATGACAGAATTAGAAGTTAAAAATAAAATTGAGGCGGGGCTTAATTGTCACTCCGTGGAAATTGGTGGTGATGGTTATCACTTTGAGGCTACCGTAATTTCGGTGGAATTTGAAGGAAAAAGGCCTGTCGCCAGACAACAATTGGTGTATGCGACAGTTCAGGCAGATATTTCATCGGGTGAGTTACATGCCTTGTCACTTAAAACGCTAACCCCGTCAGAAGCCGGGTTATAGACTGTTTATTTTGCTTTGGAGTTTTAATGGATAAATTACAAATTACAGGTGGTGCCCAGTTAGATGGAGCCATTCGTATTTCGGGCGCAAAAAATGCGGCATTACCAATATTGATGTCTGCATTGTTAGCCGAAGGCACTACTTCTATTGGTAATGTGCCTCACTTGAATGATGTAACGACTACCCTGGAGTTATTGGGATTACTGGGTAATTCGATGACGATTGATGAAAAAATGACGGTGCAAATTGACACCAGTACTATTCATTCGTTTGAAGCACCTTATGAATTAGTAAAAACAATGCGAGCCTCAATTTTGGTGCTTGGCCCTTTGCTTGCGCGATTTGGTCAGGCTGATGTGTCATTGCCGGGTGGTTGTGCTATTGGTTCGAGGCCTGTGGATTTACACATTAAAGGTATGCGGGCAATGGGCGCGGATATTGATGTGATTGATGGTTATGTGAGAGCCAGAGCCCCAAAAGGTTTACATGGTGCGCGAATCTTTATGGACACAGTCAGCGTGACAGGTACAGAAAATATTTTAATGGCAGCAACGCTCGCTAAAGGCACCAGTATTATTGAAAATGCTGCAAGAGAGCCAGAAGTTGTTGACCTGGCTAACTGCCTGATTGCCATGGGCGCAAAAATTGAAGGTGCCGGGACTGATATTATTACCGTAGAAGGTGTTGAAAAATTAACCGGTTGTCAACATAGGGTGTTACCTGATCGCATTGAAACCGGAACCTATCTTGTTGCGGCTGCAATCACCGGAGGTAAGGTGAAACTCAGAGATACTAACCCTGACATTTTAGAATCCGTGATATTGAAACTGGAAGAAGCCGGGGCTGAAATTAATATCGGTAAAGACTGGGTTGAGCTTGATATGAAGGGTAAACGTCCTAAGGCGGTTAATGTGACTACGGCACCTTACCCTGGGTTTCCTACTGACATGCAGGCGCAATTTACTGCATTAAACTCAGTAGCTGAAGGAACCGGTATAATCATTGAAACTATTTTTGAGAATCGATTTATGCATGTTGATGAGATGCAGCGGATGGGAGCGGATATTACAATCCAGGGAAATACTGCAATATGTCGCGGGGTTGATAAACTGTCAGCGGCTCAAGTTATGGCTACGGATTTAAGAGCTTCTGCCAGTCTGGTATTGGCCGGGCTGGTCGCTCAGGGGAACACCATTGTTGATAGAATTTATCATATTGACAGAGGTTACGAGTGTATTGAAGAAAAACTTCAGTTGATAGGGGCTGGTATCAAACGAGTTGCTTAACTTAAGCTAGCTGTTTGAACCAGCAACTAAAAAAAGGGCTATTCAGCCCTTTTTTTAGTTGCGTAAGGTTGTTATTTTTCAGGCATATTCTGCTCAAATAGTTGAACCTTAAATATCAAAGTTTTTTCTTTTCTAATCAGTTCAATTTTTACTTCTTTGCCAATTGGCGTATCGTAATAAAGCTTGTGAAAAGAAAATACACCCGTAATATTTTGTTCTTCAAATCGAGTAATAAAATCACCGACCTGAATCCCTGCGCGTTCAGAGGGGCTTCCTTTGTCAACTTTGTTAACGAAAAAACCTGTGCCAAACTGAATGTCAGGAAATTGTTGTTGATGGCTTGCCAAAGGTAGTTCTACTGCACTAATTCCTAACCAGTTTCGACGTACACGACCATAAGTGATGATGTCAGTTACAATTTTTTTAACCTGATCAATGGGAATAGCATAATTAATACCCGTTTGACCGCCACCTCTGGAGGCAAGTATCATTTGATTAATACCAATAACCTGACCTCTCGAATTAATTAATGGTCCGCCAGAGTTACCACTATTGATGGCTGCATCGGTTTGAATTTGTGCTTCTATCGGACTTTGTGGAATGGCACTGACAATCCCGAGAGAGACTGACTGGTTGCTTCCAAAGGGACTGCCGATAGCCATGACAATATCACCTGTTCTTACTTCGCTGGAGTTAGCCAGTTCTGCTGGTTTGATATCTCTGATATCTGTTTTTAAAATTGCGATATCCATCAGCTTATCAAAACCGATAAGCGAGACCCAGCGTCGTCGGCCATCAGGAAGGTTAATACTGATTTTGTCGGCTTCAGCAATCACATGATGATTAGTAACAATATATCCATCTTCACTGAGTATAATACCAGAACCAAATCCAACACCTACGTCGAGTATTTTTTCATCTTTATTAAGCCGCGCGTTGTTACGTAGTCCTTTTGGTCTGAAAGCATTAATGCTGACAACTGATGGATAGGCTTTTTGCACGGCACTTGAAAAAGAAAGATTTTCTACGGACAAAATGGAGTCTTTTTGAGGAAGTCGAGGCTGCAGTTGTTGTTGCTGATAAAACTGCCAGGCAGATTTTGCAGAATTCCAGTTAAAAGGCATTCGACTGTCAGGTATAAAGAACAGAATAAGAAAGCCAATCAGAAGTCCTGAAGCGCTTGTTTTTAAAATAAACAGGGTATTTTTTATTATTTGCATTTTAATATCTTCAGTTTTGCTATTGAATCACCAATAAAAGATATTCACCCTTTCTTTCAATGGTTAGCGGTAATCGGCTTCTGGCATGAGCTGCCAGCTTTGATAGTTGGGAATGCTCATACACCCGATAACGACCAATACGCAATATTTTATCACCTTTTCTCAGACCCGCGCGATAGGTTAAGGAATTAGTCTCAACTTTCAGGATTTTAAGGTGAGAATATTCTTTATCGAGATTTGCTGATTCTCCAATAATGCTACCACTTAAGAGCCTGTGTATTTTGCTTCCCGCGATACGATTATAGACAGGTTCTTCAAGCTGGGTCGTTATTGAAATGGTTTTATTATCGCGAAGAATGGTTAGTCTGACTTTGCTATTAGAAGGAAGTAAGCCAAGTTTATTTATTAATTGATTATTATCACTAATCAGTTTTCCATTTAAATGAGTAATGACATCATACAAAAGAATACCCGATTTTTCAGCTGCAGAGTTTTTGGTAATACGAGTGACAATAATACCTTTGTTATGCTTAAAATTAAGCGCTTTTGCAATACGAGGGGTAACATCTTCTGCTTTTATACCAAGTAAACCTCTTCTGACTTCTCCGAACTCGAGTAGTTGGTTCATTACGTTGATAGCCAGTTTTATCGGGATAGCAAAACCAATGCCTACATTACCACCAGAAGGGCCCAGAATAGCCGTATTAACGCCAACCAGTTCACCGTTCAGGTTGACCAGAGCACCTCCTGAATTTCCCGGGTTTATCGCAGCATCGGTCTGAATAAAGTCTTCATATTGCTCAATGCCTAGTCCCTGGCGACCTTTTGCGCTAACAATTCCGGAAGTTACACTGTTACCCAGTGAAAAAGGGTTGCCAATGGCGACAACAAAGTCGCCGACCCTTAAAGCATCCGAATCTCCTGATTGAATGGCTGTAAGATTTTTTGCATTAATCTGGATCACCGCGATATCTGTTTCTTTATCGCTACCAAGTAAAACGGCATTAAAGTCACGCTCATCAACGAGTGAAACTTTTATTGCGTTGGCATTTTCAATGACGTGATGATTAGTGAGAATCAAACCTTTTTCAGCATCAATAATAACCCCTGAACCCAGGCTTGAAGGTCTGATTTGCTGACGAGGTCTTTCAAAAAGACGAAAAAACGGGTCGCGGCTATAGCCTGAATTAAAAACAGCCGTTGTTGAAATATTAACCACAGCGGGATTGATTTTTTCCAGCATAGGAGCTAACGAGGGGAGTTTTTGATTGCCAACTGCCACAGGAAGATTAGCATTGGTCACCTGCGACATAAGGCTGACAATAACGAGTATGACCCAGTATGAGCGGATGTGAATAACAGACATAGTAAAATAATTAGTCAGTGAGTTTTATTTAATTATAACGGTTTGATTTATTTTACACAAAAAACCCTGCATAAAGCAGGGCTTTTTAATACTTAACTCAATTAAGTTAAACGGAAAGTATGCACTCTAAATTTAGAATCCACCGACTGGCATCGGGTTACCATTCAATAATGCCTGACCATTTTTGTAACTGAATTCAAACTTTACATTGCTATCATCTCTTACTAACATTTTTTGCTGTATAAGATCATCAATGTTGGGAGCGAGGTCAAGTGCTTCAAAAAAAGCTTCAGGGGCATAGCCTTTCGCTTCTGCCAGTATAGAAAGCATTAATGTCATCGGGTTAGCCGGATCATAAGTATTTTTATCGATGCTCAGACTAAGGTTCGAGTCAACTTTTCCTTGTGCAGAGATGAGCCCCAGCTGATTGATTTTTAGCATAGGTTCTTTTTCAATGAACTGTGGTAATAAACCCTGCAGTTCAGGTAAAACAGACATAGGGCTATAATTGGGTTGGTTTTGCGCTTCAGCCACGGCTCTGTTAGCTTTTTTCAGTACTTCCGTTCCCAGATTTTCAAGTGAAATATCGTAGATGATATCAGTAAAACTCATTTGCTGAGCTTCCAGGGCATCTATACCTATTTTGATACTGATATTAGTAATATCGTCATTTACCTCTGCATTAGTAAGTAAATTGATCTGCTCAACATTCACTAATTCATCAGCCGTGTTTCCTTTTATCATTACTTTATTGATATTAAAGTTGGCATCACCGGCATAAAATGCATAGGGGCTTAACATGCTGCCATCGATTAATTGTTGATCAAGTTTAAGAGATATATTCGAGATATCAATTAACTGACCGTTATCCTGGGTAAATTTGAATCCATCAAGTTTTGATGAACCTGTAATATGGCCGTCAGCGTCAAATGTGAATTCTCCACTGGCTGGTTTTAATTGAAACGTTGCGGTTTTATCGGTAAAAGAGAAAGACTTTAAATCTAGCAGAACAGCTGTTGAAGCTGACAGGCTGGTTCGAGCAGTTAAAGATAAAAATTCTTCTCCTGACGGATTAAGTGCATTGAGTTCTTTCTGTACGTCATCTGGCATACTGAATTTAAGGATAACGTCCATCAGGCCTAAGCCAGGTGATTTTGCTTTCCATAAAACTGGGCCATGTTGAATATCATGATTCATTTTTATAGTGAAGGCTTCGCCAGAAGTCTGAGCAGGGTTGTGGTTAACCGAAAGCTCAACTATGGCGGTTGAGTTAAACCAGCCTTTTTGATAATCAGATACGGTAATCTGGAAGGCTGAGTGTTGATTGGATTGTTCAACAATGTCGCGAAACTTCGATTCTACATGAGAACCAATCAGATAAGGAGTGGCTAAAAGTAATAGTGCCACTACAATAATAACGAGTAGTTTTTTCATTCAATGGTGCCCTGGTTGTTAAAATAATGTCCCGGTTATAAAAATGGTGTCCTGTTCATAAAAAATAACTGTCCCTGTGTTGTGAAGAATTACAGGCTTGCTTACTGTATTGGCAATTAAACCTTAATTTGAGAAATTTTAACATATACCCAAACTCCTTGGAAATGCAGTATTCAAGGAGTTTGGGTGTAGATGTCTGGTGTATAGAAAAGTCCCTTTCTATATGTCATTAAAAAAGGGAGTTGTCAGTTGGTTCAGGACGTTTTAATGCCTTCAACGTCCAGGCTATTATGATTGATGACGCCTTTTTCCTTGATTGCATAATCAAGAGCTGGTTCGTTGCGCTCTTCTTTGGCGGATTCAATATCAACTACTTTGGCAGCTTTAGATTCCTTTTCCTGATTTTCTTCATCAATTTCTTCTTGCTGCTGATTGCGATAATCATGTGCATTGTAAAGGTTATTTGCATCAAACATTGCTTGAGAGTTTTGGCTTTCTTCAACGGGAGCGCTAGCAGGAGCGGGAGAAGGCGTTGTTGAGCTAGTTGTTTCAGGAACTTGTGCTTGCGATAGAGAATTGGTTGCCTGTTGGGTTGGTAACGATTGAAATGTTTGTGTTGCACACAGCTGGCTGGAACTCTTCGCCATATGGTCGTATAGAGATTGATAACTGTCAGAAACATGATTAAACAGGTCTGCGGTTTTTTCAAAGTGACTGGTTACTTTATTTCTGAACGCATCCAGTTGTTCCTGTTTTTCTTTTAATTCTGCTTCTAATCGACCCAATTCCCTGGTATTACCGGATGAATTCCGGCCAAAATAAAAGCCACCTGCAGCCGCCGCTACAAGACTGACTAAAATTAAAAAGAACTCCATAAAATATCCCCATTAAACCCTAAAAGTATCAAGTATAAATATATAACAGAATAGGCGGTTAGTCGAATAGGTTTTTCAGAATCTCAGAGGTAAATGTGGTAAATGATGTAAAAAATCAAAAAATTTTGTTCTAACTGTCAGCTAGCGATTAAAACTTAATAATGAGAGAATGCAAAAATATCAGTTTGTTCCGGTTTAAATAAAAGACATCTCGCTATGAAAATCACTGCCAGTAACGTTAATTTTTCAGGGCCTGCGGGCAATATTCAGGGAATACTGGATTTGCCTGAGGGTCAGCTGACGTCTGAAGATCAGATAAAGACAAATGCCAGTGATTTTATCTCTGTTAATTGCCACCCTCATTCATTGCACGGGGGAACGATGACGAATAAAGTCGTGTATACCGTTTCCAGAGCAATTGCCGGGCTGGGAATTCCTTCGTTACGTTTTAATTTTCGTGGTGTCTCGGGAAGTGAAGGGGAGTACGATGAAGGACAAGGAGAACAAGCTGATCTAAAGGCAGCTGTGGCCTGGATGCAGGCACAGTACCCTCAGAGAAAGCTGATATTAAGTGGTTTTTCCTTTGGTTCTTATGTTTCGGCATTGGCGAGTGAAGCTTTAAATCCAGAAATTCTATTAACGATTGCTCCCCCCGTGAAAAGATTCAATTTTGAAAATTTTACTCATCCTGCTTCTGGCTGGACTGTTATTATGGGAGAGGAGGATGAGCTGGTTCAGTATTTGACAGTTAAATCCTGGGTCGAATCATTCGAGCCTGCTCCTACGTTTATTACCATGAAGGGAGCAAGTCATTTTTTTCATGGTCAGCTGGTTGATTTGCGAAAGCATGTAGAAAACTGCGTCAGTCAGCAGGTTTTGAATTAACCTGTATCCTTTAATATTCAGCTATATTTCAAGTGTTAGAAATATATCTTCTCAGCGATCAAATAAGTAATTCAAGAGTTTGTTCAATATGACCCCGTTAAAGAAGTATGAACAAGATATGCGCTCAGGGCGTTTTACGCCTGACGAAGCCCAGTTAAATGCAGTCAGATTACTGGATGATCTGTTTCAGCGTTTGTGTGTCTCGAACCGCTCAGCAAGTTTTTTCGACCGTATTATTAGCCGATTTTCTCGTGTCAAAAAACCAGAAAAAGGGCTTTATTTCTGGGGTGGAGTGGGGCGGGGGAAAACTTACCTGATGGATATGTTTTTTGATGAACTGCCTTTTGAAAACAAAATGCGATTACATTTTCACCGCTTTATGCACCAACTGCACGAGCAGCTTATTGCACATTCGGGACAAAAGGATCCGTTATTAACCATTGCCGATGAAATCGCAGAGAAAACCTGCGTTATCTGTTTTGATGAGTTTTTTGTCAGTGATATTACCGATGCTATGCTACTAGGGGGGCTGTTTGAGGCTTTGTTTGCGCGAGGAGTCAGTCTGGTGGCAACATCGAATATTCCGCCTGAGCGGCTTTACTGGAACGGCTTACAACGTGAGAGGTTTATGCCTGCGATAAAACTGGTTCAGTTGCATACTCAGGTGGTTAATGTCGATAGTGGAGTTGATTATCGGTTACGGACATTAGAACGAGCTGATATTTTTCATTGTCCACATGATCAGGCCGCCATCGATAATTTAAATCAAAGCTTTGAGCTTCTGGCAACTGAAGAGCAAAAGCCTGAAAGTTCAATCGAAGTGGAGCACCGGTTGATTAAAACAGTCAGGTTAGCTGAAGGAGTCGTCTGGTTCAGGTTTGGTGAAATCTGTGAAACTCCCAGGAGCCATACTGATTATATTGAATTATCGAGATGCTTTCACACCGTAATGGTGAGTGAAATTCCTCATCTGGAAGCTCGCGATGATTCAGCAACGCGGCGATTTATTAGCCTGGTTGATGAGTTTTATGAAAGAAATGTTAAATTAATGATTACTGCAGCGGTTGAACTGGATAAGTTATATCAAGGTAAACAATTGAGCTTTGAGTTTAAACGGACACTAAGCCGATTACAGGAAATGCAATCTCATGAGTATCTGGCCAGAGAGCACCTCGCATAAGAGCGTGTTAACTAGAACTGACTAATTGGTTATTAGATAGTCAGGAGCCTTTAAGTCGCAACTAGAAGGCTCCTGAACTAATTATTAGCTGGCAGCCATATCTTTTAATTTTTTCAATGGGCGCACTTTAACCTGAATTGAAGCAGGTTTTGCTTTAAACATAGTTTCTTCACCGGTAAAAGGATTAAGCCCTTTTCTGGCTTTAGTCGCTTTTTTCTTAACGGTTGAAATCTTTAACAGGCCAGGCAGTACAAATTCACCACAAGCGCGTTTTTTGATGTGACGCTCGATAACATCTGATAATTCTTCGATAACAGCCGATACTTGCTTTTTGCTTAATTCGGTAGACTCAGCAATTTCTGCAAGCATTTGAGTTTTTGTATATCGGTCTTTGATTACTTTTGGTTTTTTTGTAGTCGCCATAGTGGTTCCTGAGTGGTTGGTTTTATAGTTTATTAAAAAGGCTTAAAATTTAACTGAATAAATATTAAGTATCTTCCTGATGTGCTTTTTAACTTAGATATAGCGGGAAATAAAGCATTTTTTTAAAAATTATCACATAAGTGTCGCTTTTGCCCGCTTATAATTTAGGAGGTAGAATGGTTTTTTACAATATTCAACGTTAAATTGATAGAAAATTGGTTAAATCGTTCAAAATAGGTTGTCTCGCCGCCAGCATTTCTGTAAAATTCGCGCTCTTTTTTGATTGTATTAAAGATTAGCTGGCATAAGCAAAGCCCAGAATCGGAGCTAAGAATGAAAACTTTTAGTGCAAAACCAGAGTCTGTTAAACGTGATTGGTACGTTGTAGACGCAGCTGGAAAAACACTTGGCCGTTTGGCTACTGAAATCGCACGTCGTTTACGTGGTAAACATAAGGCTGAATATACGCCTCACGTAGATACCGGTGATTACATCGTTGTTGTTAATGCAGAACAAATCGCAGTAACGGGCAACAAAGAAAACGCTAAGACTTATTACCACCATACAGGTTATCCTGGTGGAATTCGTGGTATTACGTTAGGTAAATTACGTGAAAAAGCGCCTGAGCGTATTTTGCATAACGCCGTTAAAGGTATGATTCCGAGTAACCCTCTGGGACGTGCCTGTTTGCGTAAATTAAAGATATTTGTTGGACCTGAGCATTCTCATCAGGCACAACAACCTGCAGAACTCAATATTTAATTGGTGAAAATGATGTCTACTACACAATATTATGGTACAGGCCGTCGTAAAAGCTCTACAGCAAGAGTTTTTCTTCGTCCAGGTAAAGGCGACGTTATCGTTAACCAACAGCCTTTAGATGAATATTTTGGTCGAGAAACTTCTAGAATGGTTGTTCGTCAGCCATTGGAATTGACTGAAACAGTTGAAAAGTTTGATGCCTACGTCACTGTTGCTGGTGGTGGTGATACTGGTCAGGCGGGTGCTATTCGTCTTGGTATTACTCGTGCATTGATGGAATATGACGAAGAAATGCGTCCAACTTTACGTAAAGCAGGTTATGTGACTCGTGATGCACGTGCTGTTGAACGTAAAAAAGTTGGTTTACATAAAGCACGTAAACGTCCTCAGTTCTCAAAACGTTAATAAAATACCAGGCTTTAACCTGGTTTAACGTTTGTGTGTTACAGGTGTACTATTGCACCTCGGCTTTGCTTGATGAAGGCGTCTCTGCTTATCAGAGACGCTTTTATTAGTAAAATTGCCTGTTAATAAAGATTGCCATTACTCAGATTTATTTGAGATTTTTTTATGTTTGAATAAATATTCTGGCTGTATCGTTATATTTTTTTTGTAAATAGTTTTGAATATAAATGTCTTTGAAGTAATTGTTGCTTGTTTTTGAGTAACAGCAATGATTTTTCTCTGGACACTGGACAGAAACTGATACGATCTCCTGCTTTCAACTGGCCCAGTAAGGGCAAATCAACACTCGCAATATTTGCAATTCTTGGATAACCTCCTATCGTCTGACCATCTACTGATGAAATAACAGGTATGCCTGAAGCGGGAATCTGGATGCTACCTTGAGTTAATCCAGAGGATACCATTTGTTGTTGAGTCAATTTGTTAATTATTGGCAACCCTTTTAGCCGAATGCCCATTCTGTTTGAGTCAGGTGAGACGGTAAATTTCTGATCATAAAATTGATTGCTAGCGATTTTATCAAACCGGTGGGTTTCAATCGTTGGAACACTTCGAAATAGATAACAACCTGTATATTGAGGTATTAGTCTTTCAGGAATTTGTTTGTGGCTGCTTGTTTTAGCACTGTTTAATGGTATTTCATCTCCGGTCCTCATTGCTCGTCCTTGCAGGCCACCGAATCTGGCTGTCATATTTGTTGCGTAACTACCGAGCATTTTGTTGATATTTATTCCGGCAGCGAATGCCATATAAGCACGTGCACCGGCTTTTAATCGGCCAAACCTGAGGGTATCGCCGCTGTTGATGTTGATTGTTTTGTTGTTAAATACTTCTCTCTCGTTTAAATAAACAGAAAAACGAGCTCCTACAATTGCTATTGTGATGTTCACTGTGAATTTCAGGGTGGGTCCGATTAATGTTATTTCTAATAACGGGGAATCGTCAGAGTTACCAACAAGCCAGTTAGCCATTAATGCTGAGACAGCGTCCATGGCACCACTATGGGCAACACCATTATGCATATGACCAGTTCTTCCCTGGTCTTGTATAGTGGTTTGTAAACCAGGTGTTACACATTGAATGCTCATCAGGCTTTACGCTTTAATCTTTCAAATTTACTGCCGGACACTGCAAAAAACTGAACCCGGTCTAAAGGAGTGGTTAGAAACGGTTTGCTTTTTTCTGGTCTGAATAAACGTAAAGGAGTGCAGCCAATGATTTGCCAGCCTCCGGGAGTTTCCTGTGGGTAAATTCCTGTTTGAGCACCACCAATACCAACACTACCCGCGGGTACTTTTTTATCTGGTATTAGTTTCCGGTCACAATGGAGTTTGTGATCGAGCCCACCAAGATACATAAAACCCGGAGTGAAACCCAGCATATGGACGAGATATTGAGGTTTCGTGTGAATCTGAATGATTTCATCAATGCTAAGCTGACATTGTTGACTAACATGCTCAATATCTTGCGCGTAAGGAGGTTGATAACAAACCGGAATTTTGATTAACCTGCCAGTAATTTCAGGTGAAGAAAAGTTACTTTCTAATAAGTGCGTTATTCTGTGCTTAAGATGGTTTTCTGAAGTGATGAGAGGCGCATAACAAATTGTTAAACTTTGATAAGCGGGGATAATTTCGGTTATAGACAAGCCTGGATCAATACGAATTTTCTCGGCAAGGGTATGAATGACACATGAAAGCTCAGCGCTACTTTTTGCTTTAAACATGATAGTAAAAGCTGAGTCTCCATTATCAAGCAATTCAAAATCAAGCAATTCAAAAGCCGGACATTTCACTGAATTGCAACTCCCAGAGCCTTGAGGTTTAGTTGGAGTTGTTGTGCGATTTTAATCGCATCTTTCGTGTCGCCGTGAAGGCAGATAGTATCTACAGGGATCATGATTTCATCCCCTTCTGGTGTTTTGACAGAAAGCTGGCTGGCAAGTCTGATTGCCTGTTGAATAATTTTACTGGTTGAAGTAAGTACCGAGCCTTTCTGGCTGCGAGGTGAGAGTAAGCCAGAGTTCTGATAGGCCCTGTCCATAAAGCCTTCTTTAAAAAAATCTACCTGACAAGATTGGGCTGCATGTTGCATTTGTCCATGGCTTAAACCCACAATACTTAATTTTGGGTAGTGATGTGATAGCAACTCAACCAGCCGGAATGCCAGTGTTTTGCTTTGCTCTGCATCATTGTAGAGTGCACCGTGTAGTTTAATATGTTTGAGGTGTTGTTTTTCCTGCGTAGCAACGTCTATTAGTTGATCGATTTGACGACGAAGGCTATCGCTCAACTGATTAAATGAGAGTGTCATTGAAACTCTGCCAAAGTTGTCTTTATCTGGATATCCTGGGTGAGCACCTGCTTTTATGCCAGTATGTCGCGCGTTGATTAGCGATTGACGCATGGTTTCCAGAGAACCCGCGTGTCCGCCGCAAGCAATATTACAGCGAGAAATAAACCGCATAATCTGAGCATCCTGCTTTCGACCGTGAGCTGATTCAATTTCTCCAAGATCACAATTGATATCAATAGTTTGTTGAAGCTTTTTCTGGTTATTGGATTTTTTTTCCCGCTGACTACTCATTATCACAAATCGAGTTATTGATTGAGTGATTCATAGACGGATAGCAAACTTTTACTACTGAGGAGTAGAGTGACCAGTAATATTAAAAGCCCCAGTATATTTTGCATAGTCGTATTTTTATATTGTTTTAACTCTGGCTGGTTCATTAACCAGAGCAAAAAAACAGTGATAACTGGTAACAAGATACCATTGGCAACCTGGGCAAATAATATAATGCTTACCGGTTTATAGCCAGTGCTGGAAACGGCAACACCTGCTATGAGAATACTTAACCAGATCAGTCTGAACTGAGCTGTGTGTAAAGATTGTTTTAAGCCAAGGATACCCGATAAAGCAAATGCCGCAGCTAAAGGGGCAGTAACTGCTGAAGACAGGCCTGCAGAAAATAAGCCAACACCTAACATTATTTTTGCCCAGCTTCCAAAAACCGGAGCAAGAGCTGGTGCAATATCTGATGCATTATGCAATTCAACCTGATGTCCAAAAAAAGCAGAGGCAGCAGTAGATAATATCGCAATAGAAATTAAGCCACCCAGGGGAATTGAGATCAATAAGTCGGTTCGTGCCGACTTTAAGTCACTAGCAGAAGACCAGCGTTTTTTTGCGCTGGCGGCATGTAAAAACAGATTATAAGGAACAACCGTTGTGCCCACCAGCGCAATGACTGTTAGCGTAGCCCCCGTTGGGACTGTCGGTACAAATGCGCCGTGAAATAGCTTGCTGAGATTGGGGTTGGTAATTACAAAGGTTGTTAAAAATGCAACACTCATTATTGCAACCAACACGATGAGTATTTTTTCTAATACAGCGTAGTTTCCCTGCCACATAAAAATAAAAGCAAGTATGCCGATAATGATTGACCAGTGACTAATTGACCAGGCGGCAATAATATCCGGTGTGGTTGTGTTATCTGACAACATTGATGTTATGCCCAGGCTAGCTCCTGAGATATTTCCACCCTGGTAAGCGCTGTTACCAATGACAATAGCGCAAATGACGAGCGCTGAAGCCAGCCATCGAAATATGGGATTTGATATTGAACGACGCAGATTTTCTCCAAGATCCATTTGCGTAACAACCCCTGAACGAGCTGCCATTTCCTGCAATATGAGTGTTGCAAATATTGAAAAGATCAATGCCCAGATTAGTGCGAAGCCATAATTTGCCCCCGCCAGACTGGCGGTTACTACGGTTCCTGGCCCAATGAAGGCAGCGGTAACCAATATTGCGGGGCCAACTTTGTTTGAAACTGACAAGTGGTTCTACCCGGATAAGTCATCGATTTAGTACTAATAACACACAGCTGACAGGTTGCCAATGAATGATTCTGAATATCAGAGCACTTCCAGAAATAATTCAGTTGTTACTGGTGAGCAGGTGTTACCGTGTTGATTTACTGCAACTTTAAAGAGTTGAAAATATATTACTTTAAATATCAACAGGTTATAAACAAAAAACGGCTATTCCTTGTAAAAATCCGGGTTATTCTTTATGATCTGCGCGCGAGTTCTATTTGTGGGGCGTTTGCCAACCTGATTTATACTAATAAAAACAGGCAACCTGCTTCTGCTAAAGTTAGATATTAGTGAATTTCTTTAAGTAATATTCTTTAAATTATATTACCGGTCGATGGGGAGACTATCCGAATGAGTAATGATGGTGTAGATAACGGCAAACGTCGTTTCCTTACGCTTGCAACGAGTGCTGTTGGAGCTGTGGGAGCGGGATTTGTAGCGGTTCCGTTTCTAGGATCCTGGAAACCCAGTGCAAAAGCGCAGGCGGCTGGTGCTCCAGTTGAGTTTATGATTGATAAACTGGAAGAAGGTCAGATGGTTAAGGTTGAATGGCGAGGAAAACCGGTATTCGTTGTCAGGCGTAGTCAGGCGACTTTAGAGGCGCTTAAAAATTCAACTTTATCACTCAAGGACCCAGAGTCCACTAATGTGGAGCAGCAACCAGAATACATTACTGGCGTGACCCGTTCTATTCGTCCGGACATTCTAGTTTTAATTGGAATTTGTACACACCTTGGTTGTGTCCCTCAACATAAAAAAGCAACTGAAGTTGAGTGGGGAGGAGGATTCTTCTGTCCTTGTCATGGCTCTCAGTTTGATTTGTCTGGCCGAGTGACTTCAGCATCTCCTGCATCAAAAAATCTCGTAGTTCCGCCTTATTATTTTATGTCTGATAACCAATTAATGATCGGTCTGGATAAAGGAGCAGCATAATGACTAAACTGGCTCAATTGATGGAGTGGATTGATGCTCGATTTCCAGCAACAAAAGTCTGGAATGAGCATCTTGCAGAATATTATGCTCCTAAGAACTTTAATTTTTGGTACTTCTTTGGCTCGTTGGCAATGCTGGTCCTCGTTAATCAGATATTAACAGGGATCTGGCTGACCATGAATTTTACCCCGACAGGTGAACAGGCATACGGCTCTGTAGAGTACATTATGCGTGATGTCGAGTGGGGCTGGTTGCTCCGTTATATGCATTCAACGGGGGCGTCAGCATTTTTTGTTGTTGTTTATCTTCATATGTTCCGTGGACTGATTTATGGTTCATTTAGAAAACCAAGAGAGCTGGTCTGGTTATTTGGCATGATTATTTTTGTGTTATTAATGGCCGAAGCTTTCATGGGATATCTGCTGCCATGGGGTAATATGTCGTATTGGGGTGCACAGGTTATTATTAATCTTTTTAGTGCAGTACCTTACGTTGGTGAGGAGCTTGCTGTCTGGATACGTGGAGACTTTATTATTTCTGGTGCCACATTAAATCGATTTTTTGCACTGCATGTTGTTGCTTTGCCTATGGCGCTACTGCTGATGGTCTTTTTACATATCGTTGCACTGCATAAAGTGGGTTCTAATAACCCTGATGGAATTGAAATTAAAAAATACAAAGATGAAAATGGTATTCCTCTTGATGGTATTCCTTTCCACCCTTATTACACAGTGAAAGATATTGTTGGCGTTGCAGGATTTCTATTTATTTTCTGTTTTATCGTTTTCTTTGCTCCAGAATTAGGCGGGTACTTTTTAGAAGCGCCTAATTTTACGCCGGCCGATCCGCTTAAAACGCCAGACCATATCGCCCCTGTGTGGTATTTCACACCGTTTTACTCTGTTTTACGAGCGGTTCCTGATCAACAGCTTGGTGTTGTCGCCATGGCGGCGTCGCTGATAATACTTTTCTTCTTGCCATGGCTTGACCGAAGTAAAGTAAAATCTATGCGTTATAAGCATTGGAGTTTTAAATTCTGGTTAGCCTTGTTTATAGTTGCTTTTGTTGTTCTTGGTTATCTGGGAATGAAAGGACCAACACCAATGCGAACTCTGGTAGCACAAATTGCGACGACCTACTATTTTGCGTTTTTCTTACTGATGCCATGGTGGAGTCGGTGGGGAGCGACTAAACCTGTTCCAGAGAGGGTGACACACTAATGAAAAAGTTATTAATCACATTAGCGGCAAGTCTGTCATTGACTCTGGCAGCCAGTGAAGCATCACTGAGTTTTCCTGATGATTCGTTACCTGCCTTGGCAGGAGATGAATTAATCATCTCAATGCAGCACGGGATGCAGGTTTATGTTAATAACTGCCAGGGTTGTCATTCACTGGCTTTTCAGCGGTATAAGCGTACAGCGGAAGATCTTCAGATACCGGAAAATATCATGGTGAGCAACCTGATTATGAGTGATGCAAAAATTGGGGACTTGATGACCAACAACATGAGTAAAAAAGCGGCTGAAAACTGGTTTGGCGCAGCGCCACCAGATTTGTCTCTTGTTGCTCGCGCTCGCGGTACTCACTGGTTATATAATTATTTGCGTGGATTTTATACCGATGACTCAAGGCCTTATGGCGTTAATAACGGTGTTTTTAAAGATGTTGGTATGCCTCATGCTCTGGAGCAAATGCAAGGTTTGCAGGCTAAAACCGAAAAAGTGAAAGGTCTGGAAAATGATGTGGCCTATGCTCATGCTGATATTGCGGCAGCGAATAAAAAAATTGAAGAGGGCGGAAATAAGTCAGAGTTGAATGATGCGATTGCAAAATCCAGAAAAATTATTCATGACGCAGAAGATGAAATGGTTAAGTTATCTGCTGAAGGCGAATATTTTACACTGATTCAGAAAGGCGCTTTAACAACAGAAGAGTTTGATGAAGCAATGGCCGATCTTGTTTATTTTCTAGATTATATTGGTGAGCCAATTAAAGCTGAACGTAAACGACTGGGGGTATGGGTATTACTCTTTATTCTTGGTTTTGGTTTTATTGCTTATTTATTAAAGAAAGAATACTGGAAAGACATTCACTAGTTTTCACTCAATATTGAGTGATTGATATGAGAGGCTAATCATTTTAGTCGCTCTATTTTTGTAATAAAGACGGAGAAAGCTCCATGGCAACAGTAGCCAAACGTTCCATAATGACTTTATATACCGGTTCTGACGATGTTTATAGCCATCAGGTCCGAATAGTTCTTGCTGAAAAAGGGGTTAATTTTGAAGCCATTGAAGTCGTTGGTAATCAGCAACCCCCTGAGGATTTGATTGATTTAAATCCTTATAATACGGTTCCTACACTGGTAGATAGAGAGCTTGTACTTTTTGAATCTCCTATCATTATGGAGTATCTGGATGAAAGGTTTCCGCACCCACCATTAATGCCTGTTTACCCGGTTGCTCGTGCACGCTCTCGTCTGATGATGCACCGTGTTGAAAAAGACTGGTATAGCTTAATGAAGAATGTGTTTAATGGTTCTGAAAAAGAAGCTGAAAAATCTCGTAAAGAGCTAACCGAAAGTTTATTAACATTAGCACCTGTATTTAGTGAGACGCCTTACTTTTTGAGTGAAGAGTTTTCCTTAATTGATTGCTGTCTGGCTCCTTTAATGTGGCGTTTACCGGCAATGGGCATTCAACTTACTGGACGCGGCGCTAAAGAAGTCAGTAATTACATGGAATTATTGTTCGAAAAAGATTCTTTTCAGGCGAGTCTGACAGATATGGAAAGAGAGTTGAGGGCTTAATTACATGCAATCCGTTCATTTTACATCGAACAAGCCTTATTTGTTTAAAGCGGTATTTGACTGGTTACTGGATAATGAAGCGACACCGCATATTCTGGTTGATGTGACTATGCCACAGGTTGACGTTCCACAAGAACATGTCAAAGATGGCCAGATTGTTTTAAATATTAATCCTTCAGCAGTTAATGACTGGTACGTTGACAATGAGGCTGTATCATTTAGAGCTCGTTTTTCTGGCGTGCCTCGCCAGATTTATGTACCAATGAATGCGGTGCTTGCGATTTATGCACAGGAGAATGGTCAGGGGATGGCATTTCCAGCAGCGGATGAGGAAGAGCAGATTTCTTCTACTGAAAATACAGTAACTGAAGTAGATGCCGGTTTAAGTGCTGCTCCAGAAGTTATTTCTGAAGTTGAGTTAGAAATAACAGAAAGTACAAACAAAAAAACAGAGAAAAAGAAAAGCGGTGAGAAAAATCGATCTCACCTCAAGCTAATAAAGTAAGTAGAGTTCTTCTTTTTAGACCCGGTAGTTGATTGATTTATTGCTCAGGTTTTTACCTGAGCAATAATGATTGAGTTGAAGGAAAGCTATTACTGAGTTGGTCAATAGTTGTTCGTGATATTAAAGTTGTTCGTGATATTAAAGTTAGTCCTGATATTCCTTTTTGATTGCTTTTTCATATTTACCTGACTGGTTGCTTTTTCTCCGTATTTATTTTTGCTTTTTTATCGGCTATATCTGTACCTTCAGCTGTATATTCAAATACCGTAATGACTTTGCTTACACCATCAACGTTTCTTGCAATATCAACGGCCCTGGTGGCTTCCTGTTTAGTTACAATTCCCATAAGAAATACTTCATTGTTTTCGGTGACAACTTTAATATTGGATGAACTGAAATCTGAGGTAAAAAGCATCGAGGTTTTTACTTTTGATGTTAAATACTCATCGTTTCTAGAGGCAAAAAACGAAATTGGAGCCGCCACTCTAATCTGGTTATGTATTTTTCTTATTTTCTCTATCTGTTTTATTGTTTCCGTTGCTTTGGTTTTTAATCGGGCAGTTGGTGCCTGACCTACCATGAGAACGGTATTGTTATAACTGATCACGCTGATATTGGTATCTTTCCAGAGCTCATCATTCTCAAATAATGCAGTAAAAGATTTTATTTCAATATTTTCATCTTCCAGCTGAGTGGGAACTGTTCTTCTGTCTTGAGAGGCAACGGCACCGGTCGCTGCACCCGCAACAATCAGACCACTACAACCAGACAAAAATAGCGAGCTTAATAGTAGCAGGCTAATCACTAAAAGCCTCATTGAGCTTCTCCAAACAATGTATTATCAATTAAGTCGCATAAACTATGGATAACGACCAGATGAACTTCTTGAATTCGTGCTGTGCTATTTGAAGGGACCCTTATCTCTACATCATTTTCGCCCATTAATCCGGCCATTTCGCCACCATCTTTTCCGGTACAGCTAATAATTAACATATCTTTAGCCAGGGCAGCTCGCATTGCCTCAATCACATTTTGAGAGTTACCGCTGGTGGAAAAAACCAGCAAAATATCGCCAGGTTGTCCAAGCGCTTTCACTTGCTTGGAGAATATTTCGTTAAAACTGTAATCATTAGCGATTGCGGTTATTGTACCGGTATCGGTAGTGAGTGCTATCGCGGGTAATGGTGGTCTTTCTCGTTCAAATCGATTGAGCATTTCCGAAGAAAAGTGTTGAGCGTCACCTGCTGAACCGCCATTACCACAGGTTAAAATTTTGCCACCATTGAGCAGTGTCGTAACCATTTGTTGGCCGGCTTTGGCAATGGTTTCTGGCAATGCATCTGCAGCAGCAATTTTTGTCTGAATGCTTTCTGTAAATGTATCGCGTATTCTGTCTTTCATTGAGCTAACTCCAGCCTGTTATTTGTGGATGCCAAAAGATTTGCAAGTTCCCAGTTAATTTTCTAATGCGAGACAGGTATTACACGCAAAAAGAAAGCCTGTGACTTATTTCTATTTATGCACCAAAAGCGTCTTTTATCCAGTTATAATCTGGTTTGTTAATATTCCCGGTGATGGCCATTACATCAAATCGGGCAGGTACTTTATTTGTTAACTTATTTTTCTGTAAATATAAACTTGCTGTTCGGATTAGTTTTTGTTGTTTTTTCAAATCAACACTCACATCTGCCCCACCAAAATGATCTGACTTTCGATATCTGACTTCTACAAAAATAAGGTGTTGCTTATCTTTGGCAATGATATCAATTTCACCAAGCTTACATTGAAAATTTCGTTCAATAATTTTGCAACCGTGCCGAACTAGTTCTTTTTCTGCAAATTTTTCCAGCTCGTCCCCCAGCGCTCTTTTGCTGAGAGAACCGAAGCCATTATTGACTGGCATGATTAACGCCTGTTTTGAGCAATGCCAGACATATCAGCGAGACGGATAGTTCGTTTTGCCAGCTGCACGACTGACGGAAAGTTGGTTTTTATTTTTTGCTGGCTCTTTAGTGATTCGTTCTTTTGTAACGTGTGGGATACCTTTGTTAAACATTGCCCAGGTCAGATATCGGTGTACAAGTCCCTCTCCATCAACTCCGAGCTCTCCAGCCAGACCTGTCCAGCGATATTCGGGAAATGATTGTAATATAGAGAGTTGGGTCAGTATTTTATATCCATCAAAACCCAACGCAAAAAAGCGGCCACGGGCACTTAGCGCTTCAGGAACTGATTTGGCTATGGCCTTGCGTGTTTGTTGGTATTCAGGGCGTTGACTTAATAATAGTGGAATATCAGGAAACTCTATTCCATTTAAGTCCAGGTCGGTTTTTGGGTTTCGTTTGCCTTCAAATATTGATGATGTTGCAATGACAGGTAGATCATGAGCAAAATAATAATTGATAAAAGGTTTTATTCTGCGGCCCATGCCCGGAGACGCAACCAGAAAGATAAAGTCAGTATCCTGGCGTCTGCGCATATCAAACTCAAGATTTCTGCCCAATAATTGTTGCAACGATCTTTTCCTGCGCAGGCTACTATCTACACCCAGCATATGTTGTACGTTATTTTTAATCAGTTTGGCTTCTTTGTAAGTCTGGACAGTGATTAATTCTCCGCCCAGTTGCTCAAAATGTGTTTTGAAAGCTTTGTGTGCACGAGCGCCTGTGGCGTTGTCAGGCAAAAAAGCAACTGACTTACGGTAACCCTTATCAAAGGCATGTTGAGCAGCCTGAACTGCTTCGTCTTCAATGGGTAAACCAAACTGAAAGACTTCTGAATGACTATATTTTTGTTCATCTAGCCTATTTAATGCCAGCAATGGGGTTGGCAGACTTTCCTGGTTGAGAATGGTATCAATGTTCTCTTTAGTAAGCGGACCCACAATAAAGTCTGCTCCGTCTTTTAGCGCTTGCTGATAGGGCGTTAATGCTGATAAGGAACGTGCAGTATCATAAAAGCTTAACAAGGGAGCACTGCTGGCTCTCTGCGCCTGGTAGTGAGCCGCAATAATACCATCGTGGACCATTTGTCCAATGCTGGCCAGCTTACCCGTTAGTGGTAAAAGAACTGCAATACGTGAAGGCTTAAACTCAACGGCTTTGGCCAGTTTTTTGAGGGTTTCTGGTTGATTCACTGTTGATGGGTGTAATGGGTATCGTTTTTTCCACAGGTCAATTTTTGAGACCAGTTTCTCAGGGTGATAACCCCAGCGTTTATTAATCTGAACAATTTCCAGCCAGCCATTAACTCGTCGACTATTAAAATCTGAAATTAATTGTGGAAAAAAGCTGGTTTCAATCTGATCCAGTGCAAACCAGATTTTTTCATTGTTTTCAGCAAGGGCCTCAGGCGCACTAATTAAATCTTCAAGACCTATTCGTAGCTTCGCAGCTTCAAAGTAGTTGTTATTAGCCAGGTAACTGTCAGATAAGCTTTGAGCGTATCTGATTTGCCATTTAACAGGTTTGCTGGATATTTGAGCGATTGAACGGAGCTGGTTTAAAGAAGCTTCATTGGCTTCCAGTGCCAGCAACGTTTCACCATAATAAAGCCAGAAATCATCCATTTGCAGGGTTGTTAGTCGTTGTTGATCAACATGAATGAGTAACTCCTGTGACTTCTCATAACGACCTTCCAGCACCAGTAATCCCGCCGCCTGAATTAATAAGGGGCCTTTTTTGCTCTGGGGGGCTTGCTGTGCCTGTTTGATCAGCTCTTCCAGATTTTGTCTGGTTTCTTCTGACTGATATTTATGGCCTGGTGTTGAGGAGCATGCCTGTAATAGAATAACTATCAGAACAAAGCTGACTATTTGGTTGCCTTGAGTGATAAAATTATTCATTATTTCATTTTTCCTCATTAGTGATTGAATTAATTATCTGTTAATCATTGATATAAAAGCGTGACCAAAGGCTGATTATAAACATGCAAACCAGCGAGACAACTCAACAGGACTCACCTGATAGTTCAGAGCTATCGGACTTACCGCAATCATCAAATGGCCGTGGCTCATTGTATGTTGTAGCCACACCGATTGGAAACCTTGATGATGTGAGTGATCGAATGCGTCACATTTTGTCCAGTGTATCTAAAATTGCTGCAGAAGATACCCGTAGAACGAAGCGTTTATTATCGCATATTAACGTTAATACGCCATGTTTTTCCCTGCATGATCATAATGAAAGACAAAAGCTTGATTATATTGTTCAATTATTAACACAAGGGGATTCAATTGCGTTGGTTTCTGATGCTGGAACGCCTTTGATTAGCGATCCTGGTTATCCGCTGGTTAATCGGGTTAGAAATGAAGGGCTTGCAGTGATCCCGGTTCCAGGTCCATGTGCGCTTATTTCGGCGCTTTCTGTCGCCGGGTTACCCAGTGACCGTTTTTTGTTCGAAGGTTTCCTGCCTGCAAAGGCTTCTGCGCGACAGAGTTATCTGACTGCGTTAGCTGAAGAAACCGGAACCCTGATATTTTATGAATCTTCTCATCGAATAAAGCAAAGCCTGGCGGATATGCAGCTAGCGTTTGGTGAAAATAGACATATTGTTATTGCCAGAGAACTCACTAAAACTTTTGAAACGATTTTAACTGGTTCTGTTGTTGAGTTGATTGAAATTCTGGATCAGGATCATAATCAGTCAAAAGGCGAGTTTGTAGTATTGGTTCATGGTGCAGAAAAAAAACAATCTGATCTTACGCCAGAGTCCAGAAAACTGGCCAGATTACTTAACGAGCACTTGCCTGGAAAACAGGCCGCAAAAATCACCGCTGAAATGTATGGTGAAAAGAAAAACCGGATATATCAGTATTTGCTGGAGGATAATGAACAGTAAACAAGTAAGAAAGGGACATGAATATCAGGGGTAAATTTAAAACAACTGTGGTTTTTTTGCAACAGTCCGGGTTATAATGACGCGGCATAAAAAACAATAAAAGATATTTTTTAAGTCTATATTATTAATGAGTTAGAGTTATTTCTCTTTTGTTTTTTGAAAATGGCATAACATTTGCCATACAACAATATCGTTAACTCTTAAATAGATACTCAGATATGGATAAAAACTACTTTCGAACAATCACTGGTTTGATTATTACCGACATTATTCAAGTTATTGCCATTGTAGCAGTTATTTTTCTTATTATTTTATCCCCGAAGGTACTGGCAGCTGTTTCTGTTGTTAATGATTCCGTTGCTAATAGTGCGGATGTTAACAGTCCCGATGTTAACAGTCCCGATGTAAACAGTCCTGATGTTAATAGTCATGGAGTTAATAGTCCCATTGAAAATAATTCCTTTGCTAATAACTACTCAGCATCAGCATTAATTATTGATGATATTGTTTGTCGAGA
>JADGFG010000022.1 GCA_016743995.1 Kangiellaceae bacterium
TCGCGCGGATAGCAACGACGATGTATCATGTACGTAAGTCATTTTATTCTCTCTCTAACGGAGATGAATTAATGGCCAGTTTGATTGAGAGCTCGACACTCTCCTTCAAGTGGCCGCCGATCGAAAGGTTGGCGGTTTTTACCTTCAAACCTGTCATGAGTCTGCTATAAAACTATAAACACCCTGACAGGTACAAACCTTTCTAACGCTTGTTGAGCAAAATAACCATAGCATAATTCAGTTTGTGGTAAAAGCAATTTTGTGGGAAATAATATTTTTATTTTGTTCTTACCTGTCCCTGGTTTTTTTAAAAAAGCGAACCAGTAAGCAGGGCTCTTTACTGGTTATCCGTTTTTAAAAATCATAATCAATAGTAATCAGGTGCGTTTTTTATATCGGTGATATTGCCTGGGACTGTCTTCCATCAATTTCTTAAAGTCACGCGTAAAATGCGCCTGATCATAATACCCATGATCAGTAGCCAGGCTGGTGAGTGACTTAAAATCATCTGATTCAATTTTTTCTTTAACTCGCCTCACCCGGTATAGTCCCATTAACGATTTTGCTGAAATACCAACCTGCTTTTTAAACAGGCGTTGAATGTCTCTGACAGAAATCCCCTGTTGCTCACTGAGCTTTGCTATTGACAGATCGCTAGATTCGATAATGGTGTTAATAACCTGAGTTAGCATTTGCTTTTGCTTTGACTGGGTTCGATTAAAAATTTGAAGCAAATGCGCTTCAACCAGGGAGACTATTATTTCTTTATTTTCTTTTTGACTCAAAATCTTTTCTATTTTCGAATAAAGGTCATTAATACGCCAGAAATGTGTAGAAGAAGTGAGTAAAAATTTTTCTGATAATTTGTCGAGTGTACCGTTAAAAAAATAATGTGCGGTGGCAGGATAAAACTGGAAACCAACAGCGTAGATACACCCGCTAAAACTGACTCTGAGCAAATCGGTACTCGGTCCGTTAGTGATACAACCTTTATGCACACTTAACTGGCTGTCTTTTCTCTGGTAGGTTATTACGTCGCCAAAATTAAGCACAATACCTGCCGCACCATCACTGAGTATTTTAAAGGTTAATGCTTCAGCGTTTTGTTGATTGTCTGCAAACCATATCGCCTGAACAACATTAGTCAGTGCGTTACTCGGGGTGTATTTCTGATAGTTGAGTTTTTGAAAGTCTTGCATTATTCAAGCTTCAGTTCGTTTCAAGTTTCAGTTCGTTTAAGGCGTTTATTGACGAGTCAAAATCGACCAGCGGAATAATATCTGATATCTGTCGTATTTTTACAATTTTTAAACCTAAGTTCAGATTATCATGAATTTAACCTTAACACTTGTTTTGAAGGAGAATTAAATTGAGCATTCACCGTAAAGTTAACTACATTCAACAATGTCCTGAAGCCGTTACAATATTAAACCAGATGGAGAAGTATCTGGCGGGCTGTTTTACAGGCAGCAATCCGATTACCAGCGAGATGATAGAGTTGGTTAAAATTCGTGTTTCTCAGCTCAATGGCTGTGCCTACTGCATTGATATGCATACAAAAGATGCCAGAGCCAATCATGAAAGTGAGCAACGCCTTTATGCCCTGACGGCCTGGAAAGAGACGCCTTTTTACTCAGATGCCGAACGTGCTGCTTTAGCCTGGGCTGAGGCCAATACGTTAATTGCCAGTCGACCGGTTAGCGACGAGCTCTTTTTTAATGTTCGTGAGTATTTTTCAGAAGCACAGCTGGTTAACCTGACACTGGTAATAACCAGTATTAATAGCTGGAACAGAGTTGCCTTGAGTTTTAAGCCAGAGGTTGGCTCTTATCAACCGGGTGATTTCGATGTGTAAATCACCCTCCAGGTGTTGCACCTGGTAGCTCTCTTTTGATTATCCGCCCGGTTGCTGCTCATTAAAGATGAAAAAGTGATTGCCAGAATAACCAACTTTACCGATGAGAGTTATTTACAACAAGCACTTAATCAATAGAAAACAGGACTACTGGCCAGAGTCTATAGCTTTAACTCTGGCTTAACCAATCCAGTCCCCGGGTTCAACAAAACTCAGCATGTTAAAACCTTTTTTCTCCAGGTGTTCTTTCACCGAACGATGAATAACAATGGCACTGGTATTTTCCGCCAGGCGAAACATCAGGTGATCTTTTGCTTTAAGAGGATCAATAGCGAGTCCGTCAAAATCGGTATCCAGAAAATGCGGGTCATCAACCGTGTCGGTACCGCCTCCGGTAACATTGGAGTTTGCTATATCAACCGCTTTAACCAGGCCAATCAGGTTTACGGCGACATAATCTTCCGTGCGAAACCCTGTTTCCTCATTCACAATGACACACGAGTACACGTCCAGATTATCAACGCCGGCTTCCTGTAGAGCTGATAACAGGCGCTTAGTCATAACAAGCGCGTCATTATAATAAAATTCTTTCAGTGCATCGGGATAACTCGGTCTAATTTTTATTATGACCGGATTGGGTATTTCACTCACAAAACGCCGACCCATTCGCCATGAGTCAACATCATTTCTCCATGATGCAATTTCTTTAAAATATTGTGATTTTAGTAATGCCATATCATCCCAGTCAACGGGCATGTAGCACTCTAACATAAAAAATTCTGACATGTAAATCCCCTGACTTATCCCATCTGGTTAATGCTCCCCATTATCCAATCCAGTCCCCGGGTTCAACAAAAGTCAGCATGTTAAAACCTTTTTTCTCCAGGTGTTCTTTCACCGAACGATGAATAACAATGGCACTGGTATTTTCGGCCAGCCGAAACATCAGGTGATCTTTTGCTTTCTCGGGATCAATAGCGAGTCCGTCAAAATCGGTATCCAGAAAATGAGGCTCATCAACCGTGTCGGTATTGCCACCAGTGACATTAGAGTTTGCTATATCAACCGCTTTGACCAGGCCAATCAGGTTGACGGCGACATAATCTTCCGTACGAAACCCTGTTTCTTCATTCACTATAATAGCGGGGTATACATCCAGGTTATCGACTCCGGCTTCCTGAAGGGCTGATAAAAGACGTTTAGTCATGACAATAGCATCTTCATTATACATTTCTATCAAATCATCAGGGTAACTTGGTCTGATTTTTATAATAACAGGGTTGGGTATTTCACTCACAAAACGCCGACCCATTCGCCATGAGTCAACATCATTTCTCCATGATGCAATTTCCTTAAAATATTGCGATTTTAGTAGTGCCATATCATCCCAGCCAACAGGCATGTAGCACTCTAACATATAATGTTCTGACATTTTTTTTCCTGTTATTTGTGTTCTTTGCAATTAATAATAGCTTTTTTACCGCTATCATAACCTTCAATAATTTCAACCCTGGCATCAACAATTCGTGAGGTAAATAACGGTGGCTGATAGCCCTCTGGATTATAACTAACCAGATAGCTTTTTAATCGCTGAGAAACGCCGTTTAATCGGGGCACTAGCGCATAAGGGGGTTTAAATTTATCGCCTGATTTTTCTGTGTTATATTGACAAATGGCGTCTTTATGCCCCATTTTGTCGGCAATTTTATTTAACAATTTTTGTACAAAACGAGAATAATCAATATGCCTGTCATGAAAACAGCCTCTGCCTGGCTGCGCGGCATTGGCGTAAGTTAATTTTACGGTTTCACATTTCCAGTCAGAATTTCCACGCATTGAATTATTACTGGGTAGCCAGATGCCATTTTCAGCATTATTGACGTCGTAATGTATATCTTCTTCAATATGGTTTTCACTTGCGTAAATCCATTTCAACAACTTTTCTGCTTCTTTTAACGATTCATTACCAGGAATTAGATGGTGGGGGTTAGGTGTAATCTTGTGATTATCCGGCAAATCAATTTTTTTAAATCGACAGTTGTAAACGGTGTGTTTAAGCGTCCAGTCATCGGGTCTTGGCTCACCGTTATTTGTCATATTAGTTTCCAACGTCCCTGAATTATTACCAATTTTTTTTGTCCAGTAATCGTCTTTGGTTCGCTCGTCATCATCCCAATCTTGCTCTTTGCTGCTTTCGCCTTCTGGTTTTACGTCTTCATTTTTCTGACAGAAGGGGCATTCCTTATCATCATGTTTGTGTTCCAGTATTTTCGCCATTAAGGCACTTTCACCTAACTGTGACATAGTTACTCCTGTTTTCTTTCTGATTATTCAAATACAATTTTATTAATTATTAATTTATTGTGCGCTGCGCGACTTCAAAGTTTTGTCCAATGTTAACCGACTGATTATATCTTTATCATCGTTTAATTAACCATTATTAACTGACTGACTGAGCAGGCTTATTAATGAGCACGGCCCCTCGGAGCGGACCATCCGATGAACAGGTGAGCATCACCTGACGCTCGGCAACCTGTTGTCGGTGAGCAATAATTCCCGTTAAAACTGGCACAAATGCTGCGCCAATATCACCAAAACAATCAGCGAAGTGCTCTATTTTTGTTTCTTTAGCAAAACCTTTATTATTACGCGTTTTAGCAACACCAATTTCTTTTGCGCCATAATTTTCACCATTAAGGCCAGTATATAAAGTTTCGATACGAGCAACATCGCAATTGATTATAGCCTGACGAAAAGCATTTGCCAGCCCTTCTCCTTTGTATGGCTCATCACTGTAATAATGCCCGGGCTCTTCCGCCATACCAGGGTAGCTAAGTGCAAGAAGTGGTTGTTTATCAGTTTTCTGACGGGCCTGCTCTGACATGACCAGTAAAAAGCCAGAAGACTCTCCACCAATAAAACCATCAGCCACACCATCACTTAACAACCGTTTTTGTTTATCAAGCGTGGCCAATAGCTCCAGCCCCAGGTAAGTATCCACACCACCAATTAACGCATAATCCTGACCGGTGGCCTGAAAAAAGCGAAATGCCATATCAATGGCTTCGAAGCCGCTCGCTCGGCCACCAGAAAACATCCGGCTGGTTGATTTATCAAATTCAATACCGGTTTGCTCAGACAACAACGAAATGAAGTCACTGCGTAATGCGGAAGAACTTCCGGGTAAGGTTTCGGGACCAGCAAGAAATAGTGTCAGAGGTTGGTCCAGGACGTAATGAGTCATCACTTCATTTAATGCAGGGGTTGCCAGACGCAGCATTCTACGTTGACGAGAGGTAAGCCCTCGTGAATTGAGGCCTTCTTCCAGCGGTGGCAGCGCAGCTTCTGGCGTAAGAGCCAGTTTAAAAGGCTCCAGATTGTTATTATACTCGCAACTGGCCCCTGCCTGACTCAAACCTACGGAGACTGACGCCGTCACCATCTCGGTATTTGCACCAATCGAATTAATCATTCCGCAGCCAGCTACGTAAATTTTTGCTTTATTCAATATAAAACTTCCCTCAATCCTTCTGAACAAAATCCAGCGAATTCATCTATAACACTAGCGGGAATACTACCTGGTAATGAATTTCAGTCAAGTTATAAATAACGTGGCCCCGTATCAATATCTATTTCTGCAATACGTTTATCTGAAAAGCATATCTTGTAAACCTGAAAGTATAACGTGTGGCAGATACCGCAGCGAGATATCTTTTGCTAGTCATTTCTCCAGGTATCTCACTATCAGTAAAAACAGAATAATTCACCTGTTCAAGCCATTTTATTTCTTTTCTGATTTGGATAAACTGATTTGGATAAACAGATTTCAACAACGCTTACCAGCAACCCTGACAATAATGAAATATTGAAAAAGAACAATCCAGTAATAACTCTGAAGTTTAATTTAAATCAAACCAGAAAATAACTACCCAAACTCCCTGGAAATACAAAAATGAAAAAATTGCTAAAAAGCTACAAAATCCAATTGCCGACATGATAAGCGCTCCCATACAATTTAACTATGATCAAAACATTGGAATAGACGATCAGGGAGAACGCTACCTGACCAATATACAGCCGGTCATTCCTGTTGATACTGGCAAAGACTGGATTGCAATTTCACGGACCATACTACCAATTATCAGCCAGGACAACGTTACGCCTTTTAACCGCAGCGAATCAGGAATTGGTGACATTGTGCAAAGCGTTTTCTTTTCACCAAAAGCCAAAGCGGATAGTGGCTGGCTGTGGGGCGTTGGCCCGGTACTTATATTACCTACGGCCTCTAA
Source organism: Kangiellaceae bacterium (assembly GCA_016743995.1). Taxonomy (GTDB): domain Bacteria; phylum Pseudomonadota; class Gammaproteobacteria; order Enterobacterales; family Kangiellaceae; genus Aliikangiella. The sequence continues at coordinate 6,145 of JADGFG010000022.1, forward strand.
AGATGAACTGGGACCGAAAAATGGGGAATTGGCCCTACGGTAGTTGCGTTACTGGATAGACAGTCCAACCAGTGGACCTGAAGGATGGGGTGCAAGGTTCATGATCACCTGGTTGATACCTGAATAATCCCCGTCGTCGAATAAAAATCAACCATGAAAGAGTGTAAAAATTGAATCAGGCTAACCTGAGAATAATTTAATGAAGAGCAGCATTATAGTTTTGCTCTCTATTTCACTACTGAGTTTTTTACATGAAAAATACTCAGTAGCTTAAACGCGATTCAACAAATTACCTTTTAAAAAAGCGGCTATATTGTCCGATACGCCATCAACAAGTCGCTGCTGAGCTTGTAAACTCCCCCAGGCAATATGATGAGTCAGCGTTAAACCAGGTAGTTCGGTTTGAAGTAGTGGGTGATTCGGTGGTGGTGGCTCGGTTTCAAGTACATCGATGATGGCGTGAGAAATTATGCGAGATTTCAATGCGTGTGCAAGATCCTGACTATTAACAATGGGACCCCGAGCAGTATTAATAAAAATACATCCGGGTTTCATTTTATCAAACGCGGCTTTATCAAAAAGTCCCTGCGTGCTTTCTGTCAGAGGACAATGGAGTGAAATAACATCGGACTGTTTTAAAAGCTGCTCAAAGCAGACTCTTTCAGCTCTAACGGTTGTTGCATCGGCTCTTTCAGCAATGATAACTTTCATGCCAAAGGCTTTGCCCAGTGACGCGACATTTTTTCCAATATCGCCATAGCCAAGAATACCTAGCGTTTTACCAGACAACTCATTAACAGGTGCAGATAGCTGACAAAATGTTGGACTTTTACTCCATGGTTTTTTCAGATTATTTTCCTGATAACTATCAACCTGATTAACAATATTTAGCAGCCAGGCAAATATATGCTGACTGACGGAGCTAACGGAATAACCTGCAACATTAGTCACAACAATGTTATGTTGACGGGCACTGACTAAGTCAACATTATTGGTACCCGTTGCAGTAATGGCTATCAACTTGAGCTGTGATGCAGTATTCATTGCAGCGTCATCAATAACCACTTTATTCGTTAAAACAATATCGGCATCGGATATTCGCTGATGAACTTCTTCCGGAGTCGTTAAACTATATTCCTGGTAAACGCTAACCTGCTGCCTGATAGCGGAAAAATCGATAGAGGGATCTATCGTTGAGCGATCAAGAATAACCAGTTTCATTGCAGCTATTCCTTATGGTAACTCGGAAACAACTAGTCGTTTTGGTGCCAACATATTCTCTTCATCAACTTCAGCAATACCGAGAAAATTATCCTGCTCATCATAAACTCTGATGTAATCACCGGTTTCCAGATCAGGATAAATAATCGCCTGTCCATGTTTGAAATAATGGGTACTCTGATCATCAAGTATGGCTTCTTCCAGATGCATAACAGGGCTATCCATAGGTATTAGATAATCGTCCAGACTTTTATCTTCAGCTCTATCAGCTTCCAGTTGCTCAAGTGTTACCATTTCATCAACCGGATAATCAGCGACGCCAATTCGACGAAGCATAGATACGTGCGCACCACAGCCCAGTTCCTGGCCCAGGTCATCTATAATGTTTCGAATGTAAGTGCCTTTGCTACATTCAATTTCAAGCTCTACTTCATCATCTTCAAAACGAATCAGATCAAGCCGAAAAACACTAATATCGCGCGCTTCTCGTTCGATTTCTATCCCCTGACGAGCAAGCTTATATAACGGCTGGCCATTATGTTTAAGTGCTGAATACATGGAAGGAACCTGAGTTGTATCACCACGAAACTTTTCTAATGCTTTTAATAATTGTCGCTTACTAACCTTTACCGGGAGAGTTTCAGTTACCTCACCAGTAGAATCACAGCTATCGGTTCGGATACCCAGCTTACCCACGACTCGATAGCCTTTGTCTGAATTGAGTAAAAACTGCGAGAACTTGGTTGCCTCACCAAAACAGATGGGTAACATACCTGTAGCCAGCGGATCCAGCGCACCGGTATGGCCCGCTTTTGCGGCAAAATACAAATGCTTAACTTGTTGCAATGCTTTATTGGAACTGATGCCCTGTGGCTTATCTAGCAGGAGGATGCCACTGATATTGCGACCTTTACGACGTCTGGCCATTTTTCTTTCTCAATCTTATTTCAAAAATTATTAATTAAGTCTGGTTATCTATTCGCTATCGGTCTGAGAGTCATCACTATTTGAGGCATTGCTCTCATCAGAGACACTATCACCATCTTTTTTTCTCGCCTTTTTTATCAGAGAAGACAATTCACTACCGCGAGCAATTGAGGCATCAAACTCAAATTTAATTTGCGGTACAATTCTCATCTTCATGCGCTTACCAATCAGGCTACGAACAAAACCGCTCGCCTGGTTTAGTACCGACAGAGCAAGATTAATTGACTTTTCGTCTTCATCAATACCTAAAAACGTGACAAAAACCGTGGCATAACACAAGTCACGAGAAACATCGACTGCAGAAACAGTCACCATGCCCACCCTGGGATCTTTAAGCTCCATCTGAATAACCTGTGCCATTTCGCGTTGTAATTGCTCAGCGACACGGTCAGTTCTTTTAAATTCTCTTGCCATTTGTTTACCTGATCATTGTTCTCATATTTCTCTATTAAAAATTTTTAACATCTTAATAAAAAAACGTTTTCAAAATACAAAGACAGGCAAAAGCCTGTCTTTAATAAGGATAAGTATAGTACTGAACTCAGCGATTAATCATCCTGAAGAGCGGTTGTTTTATCAATTATAATGTTCTGGCAACTTCAACAATTTCAAAGACTTCTATTTGATCGCCTGTTTTAACATCATTATAATTTTTAACACCAATACCACACTCCATTCCGTTACGAACTTCATTCACATCATCTTTAAATCGACGTAAAGATTCCAGCTCACCTTCGTAAATAACAACGTTATCACGCAGTACGCGAATAGGATTGTTCCGCTTAATTAACCCTTCAATAACCATACACCCGGCAATCGCGCCCAGTTTTGGTGACTTAAAGACATCACGCACCTCGGCAAGACCAATAATTTCCTGCCTTTTCTCTGGAGACAACATACCAGACATTGCTGCTCTTACTTCGTCAATCAAATCATAAATAACGCTGTAATAACGTAAATCGACACCTTCACGCTCAACGGCTTTTCTTCCAGTAGCGTCTGCTCTAACATTAAAACCAACAACAATCGCATTAGAAGCAGAGGCCAGTGTAATATCTGTTTCTGTAATTCCACCAACGCCTGTTGACAAAATATTGACCTTAACTTCATCCGTTGATAAATCGATTAATGAGTTCTGAATGGCTTCTGCCGAGCCTTGTACGTCAGCCTTAACAACAACATTAATTGAAAGCACATCTTGACTACCCATGTTAGAAAACATATTTTCCAGCTTGGCTTTTTGTTGTTTAGCCATCTGGTTGTCTTTATATTTTCCCTGACGGAAGTTAGCAACTTCTCGAGCTTTTCTTTCATCAACCACTACAGAAATATCATCGCCTGCAACTGGCACACCAGACAAACCTAAGACCTCAACAGGCATAGAAGGTCCGGCAACTTTAATGGATTTACCATTCTCGTCATTGAGTGCTCTTACCCGGCCATAATGGAAGCCAGCCAGTAAAATATCACCCACTTTTAACTCACCCGACTGAACCAGAACAGAAGCAATTGTTCCACGGCCTTTATCGAGACGAGCTTCAACAACAATACCTTTAGCAGGTCCGGTAGAAACTGCTTTTAATTCCTGTAATTCAGCAAGTACCGAAATATTTTCTAACAAATCATCAATACCATCACCGGTTTTTGCAGAAACATGAACAAACGGTGTATCACCACCCCAGTCTTCCGGGATAACATCATGCTGTGATAATTCGTTTTTAACTCTATCGGGATCAGCGTCTTCTTTATCCATTTTATTGACAGCAACAATCATCTGTACACCAGCTGCTTTTGAATGTTTTATCGCTTCAATCGTTTGTGGCATGACCCCATCATCTGCAGCGACAACTAATACGACAATATCAGTTGCATTCGCACCACGAGCTCGCATTGCGGTAAACGCAGCATGTCCAGGCGTATCGAGAAAAGTAATTTGTCCCTTTCCAGTTTTGACACTATATGCCCCAATATGCTGAGTAATTCCACCCGCTTCTCCATCAGCTACTTTAGCTTTACGAACAAAATCAAGTAATGAAGTTTTACCATGATCAACGTGACCCATAATAGTCACAACTGGCGCTCGAATAACTTCATCTCCAGCATTTTCACTGGCTTCCAGTAATTCAATTTCTGCCGCATTATCTGCTACTAGCACAACCTCGTAACCCATTTCCTCAGCAATTAATTGTGCTGTTTCCTGATCAAGGGTCTGGTTAATTGTTGCCATTGTTCCCATTGTCATCATCGACTTGATAACTTGCGTTGCCTTCACTGCCATTTTTTGAGCTAGTTCAGCAACAGTTAAAGTCTCGGGTACCTGTACAGCCTGTTTGGCTACTTCGGATGTTGGTTTTTTAAAGCCATGTTTCATCGATTTTGGTGCCACAACCAGTTTTCTATCTTTTGTTAGCTTGTTGTCATCAGATTTACCGCGATAAGAAGGTCGTCTGAAATCGGATAACATATCTCCGCCCTCACTATCGTTACGTCCCTTCTTCTTCTTCTTACGTTTTTTCTTCTGATCATCAGCAGCTTTAGCAGAAGGCGCATTACGGAATGTTTTCTTTTCGGCCTCTTTCGAGACTGGTTGTGAGCGCTTGGTTTCAGCTTCAGCCTTTTGTTTGGCTTTTTCTTCAGCCGCTTTTTTGGCTCGCTCTTTTTCTGCTTTTTCCAACTCGACAATTTTTGCTTTCGCCAGTTTTACGGCTTCCACTTCTCTTCGAATTTCTTGCTCAGCTTTTTTACGGATCTGCTGCAACACTTGCTCTTCAGCTTTTTGTTTTGCAGCTTTTTCAGCCTCAATTTTAGCTTCTTTGGCTTCTTCCAGTTTTTGCTCGGCGCTTGCAGCAGCTTCACGAGCATCTTCTAGTTTCTTTTCAGCTATCTCAGTTATTTCCTTTTCAACCGATTCTGGCGTTTCAACTTCAGCATCACCTTCAGTGTCAACGCGCTTAACGTAAGTTCGTTTTTTACGAACTTCGACATTAACGGTTTTTGCTTTCCCACCAGACCCAGTCATCTTCAACGAACTTTTAGTCGAACGCTTTAAAGTGATTTTTTTTGGACCCGTTGATACACTCTTGGACTCACCATGAGTTTTTTGCAGATGCGAAAGCAACACCTTCTTCTGCTCTTCTGAAACAGTGTCGTTGGAATCAGATAAACTGATCCCAGCATCACTCATCTGCTCCAATAATTTATCTACTGGTGTACCAACGATTGTAGCTAGTTTTTCAACTGTGACTCCAGACATAAAATCCCCCGAAGTGTTAGACTATTATTCTTCAAACCAAGGCGCACGAGCAGTCATAATTAGCTCGGCAGCACGTGCTTCATCCAGTTCTTCAATTTCAATCAATTCATCTACTGCTTGTTCAGCTAGATCTTCCATTGTTATTATTCCCTGACTCGCCAGAACAAAAGCAAGATGTTTATCCATACCTTCCATATTCAATAAATCTTCTGCTGGTTCATTACTCTCCAGCTTTTCCTCAGAAGCAATTGCATTAGTCAACAATACTTCTTTAGCACGAGCTTTTAATGCTTCAACCAGGTCTTCATCAAATCCTTCAATTTCCAACATTTCAGATAGCGGCACATAAGCGACCTCTTCAACTGTTGTAAATCCTTCCTGAGCTAAAACCTCCGCCAGGTCATCATCAACTTCAAGCTCTTTCGTAAACAGGTCAATAAATTTCTGACTTTCATTTTTGATTTTCGAATCAGCTTCATCAACAGTCATAACGTTTAATGTCCAACCCGTTAACAAACTGGCTAATCGAACATTTTGACCACTTCGACCTATCGCCTGAGCTAATTGATCTTCAGCGACAGCCAGGTCCATAGCCATTCTGTCTTCTTCAACCACAATAGAAGAAACTTCTGCGGGAGCCATTGCATTAATGACAAACTGCGCAGGATTATCATCGTACAAAACAATATCAATACGCTCGCCTGCTAATTCGCCAGAAACAGCCTGTACTCTGGAACCTCGCATACCAACACAAGCACCTACAGGATCAATTCGTTTATCATTCGTTTTAACGGCTATTTTTGCTCTTGAACCCGGATCTCTTGCAGCCGCTCTTAATTCAATAACTTCTTCAGCAATTTCAGGTACTTCTATCCTGAACAACTCAATTAACATGTCAGAATTTGCTCGACTGACAAATAGCTGAGGACCTCTCACTTCAGGTTTAATGGCATAGAGTAAACCTCTTATTCTATCACCCGCTCGAACAGCCTCACGCGGCATCATCTCTTCTTTAGGAATAATCGCTTCTGCATTATTACCCAAATCTAGAATAATTGAATCTCTGCCCGACTTTTTAACAACTCCGGTTACCAGTTCGCCAATTCTTGACTCAAATGCAGCCATAACTTTAGCGCGTTCTGCTTCTCTGACTTTCTGAACAATAACCTGCTTGGCTGTTTGCGCAGCAATTCGACCAAATGCAATTGACTCAATTTCTTCTTCCTGATAGTCATCAGCTTTTACATCTGGCTCACCAATCTGAGCTGCTTCCAGGGTAATTTCAGTCAATGGATTTTCTAAAATACCATCTTCTGAATCAATCACCTTCCAGCGCCGATAAGTATTGTAATGTCCGGTCTCACGGTCAATATCAACACGAATTTCAACATCGATACCTTTTTTCTTTTTTGTTGCCGTTGCAATAGCAGCTTCAATCGCCTGAAATATAATTTCTGGTTCGACATCTTTTTCGTTTGATACTGCATCAACTACTAATAAAATTTCTTTATTGTTCATAACTCTATCAGCCTCAATAAAAACTGGGTGTACTCTGCTCTTACAAATTTTAGTGTTCTTACAAACTTTAGTGTTCTTACAAATTTTAGTGCTCTTACAAATTTAATCTTTTTCAAAAATTCAATATGCTGAGAAATTCACTAACTTCTACAGATTATAGCTCGACCACCAGGTTTGCTTTCTCAATATCTCTAAAATCAATTTCAACAACCAGGCTATCAACTTGTATTGTTAATCGCTCACCTGTAACAGAAATCAATTTTCCTTTAAACTTTCGTCGCCCATCGATAGCAATCTGGCTACGAAGCGAAATGGTATTACCAGTCTGCTGTTCAAATTGAGCTAACGTAAATAAAGGTCTGTCTAAACCCGGCGATGATACTTCCAGGCTATATTGACTGGAAATAGGATCTTCTACATCCAGAATACCACTTATCTGATGACTGACACTGGCACAATCATCTACGGTGATCCCATTCTCATGCTCAATATAGACTCTTAATACAGAGTGTTTACCCTGATTGACATATTCAAGTCCCCAGAACTCGTAACCAAGCGCTTCTGCCGCTGGTCTGAGCATTTCTGCCAATTTATCATTTCTTGCCATATATAAACATACCCTGGTACAGCTGATAATTCAGCTACACCCAGTGATTTCAATTTACCTTACCCGGTCAACCTGACTTTAAAACTGCCAATAAAACCGATGATGTAAATTTAATACCAGCAGTGTCATTTTAGTTTTTTCAAACAGTGTTTCTATAAACATTTGCCCGAATAACTGAGTATACACAACTGCTTTTAATATTGTTTGCAAAGTAATTACAAACAAAAAATGGGCTCTCAAGGCCCATTCTTAAATACAATCGATACCTTTTTAATTCAGTATCTTAAGTATACAGTGATGATACAATATAGACACTTAAAACGCGGTATCATATTTCTGTAATTGCTGAAGAACTTTACCCAGCTTACGAAAAAGCCCCATATAGGGGCTTCTTAACATACAAAAATTGGTAGCGGGGGCCGGATTTGAACCAACGACCTTCGGGTTATGAGCCCGACGAGCTACCAGACTGCTCCACCCCGCATCAACGTGGACCGAATTCTATAGCATGCTATTAGCAATAACAAGCAATATTATCGATTGTTCTGGAATAAATAATATTCCTTTACTAACACTGGTAGTTCAAACCTTAATAAAACACAACGGGTCTATTAAGTAGCTAACAAACGAACCTCTCATCGAATTGAACCTAAAACTTAATCTACCCAAACTCCGTGGGTATATTAAGCAGTTACTCCTCCAAAAGGGGCATTCCTCGACTAAATAAGGTATTCTCTAATGCTAGCCAACAGGACAGTAAAGCGGACAGCAACACTTTGAAACTAAAAAAGTACTTAACGTTTAACCTGCTATTGAGCGGCTTACTGATAACAATAACCAATACTGGTTGGTGTAATAGTTCAAAAGCACTTATTAAACACACAGGACTGAAACAATTTTCCATTGAGCAGGGACTTAGTCAAAACACAATACAAGACATATTTCAGGATAATAACGGCATTGTCTGGCTTGCCACTAATAATGGACTGAACAAACTGGACGGTGTCAATACCGAATACTTTCATGGCCCCAACAGTGTATTAACAGGTCAGGCAATCAATGTTGTTAAAGAGGATTCATCTGCTAACTTATGGATTGCAACAGACGAAACGCTCTACCAAATCGATAAACAACGTATTTCATCAGAAGCTTATCGCTTTCCCAATTATATCAAAACAGATAACACGCAAAATTACGTTGTCGATCTTATTGAAAAATCAGTTAATCAATACTGGATTATCACTTACAAAGGAATATTCATTTTACAATCAGAAGGTAAGGAAATTCTCCCTGTTGATAGCATGGTGCTACTTGCTAGAGAGAAAGCCAATATTACCAGTGTAATCAATACTGAGCTAGAAATTTGGCTTGCTACAACAAAAGGCCTTTACCGTTTTAATAAAAAAAGCTATCAGATAAAAAGGTTTGTACTACCCTCTCCTCTAAATGCCGCGCATATATTAAGTATGCAACTTATCGATAGTTATCGTCTTTTTATCACGGCCAATAGTGGTGCGGTAGAAATAAATACTCAGTTGTCTTCCGCTATAGACAATCCGCTCATTTCTACAAACCGAGTCAAAGCTTCTGTTACCCTGAAAAATATTGTCTTTTATGCTGTTGATGACCAGATCCATGCTTATGACGTAAAAACTCACACAAGTCAGCACTTGTTTACACTCTCTGAAGTGCTTCCCAGGTATACTAATTTCACCATTCGAAATTTATATATTGATCAAGGAAATAGACTCTGGATTGGTACAAAAAACCAGGGAGCCTATGTCTGGGAAACCAATACACTTGATTTTCATACCTTGTCAAATATTGCGACAGACAATTCTAAATTCAAACTAAGCAATAATAGAATCTGGAATTTTAGTGAAGATAAAAATGAAAACTTATGGGTTGCCACAGATAATGGTCTCAACTATCTTAATCTGACAAATAAAACAATTACCACTTATCTTACCCACCTCACAGAAAGTAATCAGTATAAAACATCAAAGATATTTTGCCTGCTGCCAGTCAATGAAACTCTATGGCTTGGCACAGCCGATGGCCTCATAGCATTTAACACAAAATCCAGAGAGTATGAAGTTTTTAACCCAGACTTTATTGATGCTGATGGTGAACTGCGCATACATTCTATTACGTCAACACCAGATGGAAGCATCTGGATGGCGACTAATCTTGGCGCACTAAAATTCAACCCGGAAACAAAAGTATTTCGTCAGAATAAAACACTTCGACCATCGGAAGCATCACCAGAAGCAACATTCATCCGCTTTGACCATCAAAAACTATGGATTGGCTACAGAAATCAACTGGATACCTATGACCCTTTTCAAAAAAAACGAAAAACCATTTTTAAAGTTTTACATTCAACAACAAATACCCCCTCATTAACGGACATTCATATAGATAAAAATCATCTCTGGATTGCTTTTAATGGCAGAGGAATTTATGTGATAGATATGTTGTTATCAAAAAACAACATTATCAAACAATTTAATCATAGTAATGGGTTTATTGATAATACAGTTCATAGCTTATTACCTGACAAAAATAGCTTATGGGCCAGCACGCATAGCGGCCTGGTAAAATTCAATAAACGTGATTTTACCTACCTGACATATGATTACTTCAATGGGCTACCAACAAATGAGTTTAATGAAGGAGCTAGCTTTCGAACATCAAAAGGAAAGTTATTATTTGGCGGTGCGAATGGAATACTGGTAATAACACCGGACAGCCTTAAAGAACCAGATATAAACACAAGTCCCATGATTACTGAAATTGGAACACAAGAAAAAAAATATGCGCTCAATGGAATTAAATGGGAAAATAGAAATATTCAGTTTTCGGAATCTGACAGTTTGCTTTTGGTACATTTATCAATTCTCGATTTTATATCTCCTCATAAATGGCATTTTGAATACTGGCTTAGCGGTAGAAAACAAACACAACCTATTGAAATTTCGAAGAACGAATTTTCAATATCTAATCTTAAGCCGGGTTCATATCAACTAAATATTCGAGCTAAAATCCCCGGGTACAAAAAATTTAGCAAAATAACCACCTTTCCTTTTAAAGTAACAGGTGAACATTGGGCTTTATTTGAAATCAAATCCCTGGCTTACCTGGCGATCATATTCACCATTATGATTTTTCTTTATAGAAAAATAATAGCTAATCGTTTGCTTACCCAACAAATTAGTGGGCTTCAGAAAAAAGCAGCAAAGCTCAACTTAACCATTCTTACTCCGCTAAAAGGAATTTGGGAGTGGCGCTCCAATGAACTAAATATTGACGAATCCGAGTTAACCATTTTCTTAGAATATGGCGAAACTATACAGCTAACAATCACTCAATACTTTAACAGTATCCATTTAGATGACCTTGAACAGGTCAAACAAAAATGGCAATCATTTTTAAACAGAAATACATCGGTTATTTCTTGCAATTTTCGCTATTTTTATATCAATAAATGGATTCACTGTCAGATATATGGAAAGATAAATGAGTTTGATAAAAATGGAAATATACTACAAGCAGGTGGAAACTGGACAAACACAACATTGAATTCAATAAAAAAAGAAAAACTCAATTTATTCAAGAGCGCTTTTCAGAGTACTCGGGATATTATCTTTATTCTCAATAAAGATCTCGATATCATATCGGTAAATAAGGCTTATAAACGTCAAACAGGTTTCTCCTCTCAATATCTGATTGGTAAGAATATTGTTGAAATCGCTGAAACCCGTCTTGCTTATAAAGTAAGTGACGAATTAATAACTCAAATAAAAGAGAATAAATCCTGGCAAGGTGAAGCCAGTATGCCACGAAAAAATTCTTCCAGCTATCCAATAGATATTCGCATTGATGCAATCAAACACGAAAAAAACAAATCTAATTATGTTGTAATTATGAGCGAGCTAAGCTCACAGATAAGGAATAATAGCGAGACATCTACTGGTTCCTATTATGATATTTTAACCGGGTTACCAGGACTGGCACTCGCTAAAGACAGACTATCACATGCGACAGCTATTGCCCGACTACAGAACAGAGATCTTATTCTCGTACATATTGACCTGGAAAAATTTAAATTTTATACTCAGACGCTAGGAAAAGGTGGTGCCAGAGAGATAGTTGTTAATTCAAGTAACCGCATCCTGGCGTTACTAAACAAACAAGATACTCTGGCCAGAGTTAGTACTCATGAGTTTTATATTATCTTTGAAAATGTAGAACATATTGAAACAGTATCCTTCAAACTGGAGAGCATACTCAAACAACTCTCTACACCTCAAATCATTGCTAACTCTAATGTAAAAATAACTGCCAGTGCAGGTATTTCCTGTTTCCCGCTTGACGCTTCAACATCAAAAGAGCTAAGACAAACAGCTCAAAAAGCACTAGCCCAGGCACAACAGTCAGGCCCGGGAAAAATAAACTACTTTAATAAAGAAGTAAACACCCGCGCTGCGGATCGTCTGAATATGAAAGCGGCATTACATTCAGCGATACAAAACAATCAATTTTTTATCGTTTTTCAACCTCGATATCATTTGGCTTCAAATCAGATTGCAGGCTTTGAATTATTACTAAGATGGCGAACACAAGAAGGAAACATTATTTATCCCTCTCAATTTATTCGAATAGCTGAAGAAACAGGTTTAATGGAAATGACTACTCACTGGTTAATTGAAGAGTCACTCAAGGTGCAGGCACGATGGAAAAAAGAAGGCATAAACACTATATTCGCACTAAATCTAACGCCAGAGTATTGTAATAAAGACAATACTGCCGACTACCTGGTTGATAAACTCAGTGAAAATGGCCTTTCGCCCATGAATCTACAGATTGAAATTAGTGAAAAAGAATACTCAAAAGATATCAATAACAACCTTAAATTTGTTGCAAACCTCAGACAAAAAGGATTTGATATAACCCTCGATGATTATGGTTCCGGATCTACGCCACTGAACTACTTAAAAAATATTCCTGTACATTCTTTTAAACTGGACCGAAATTTTGTTCGTAATATCGGTAAAGATAAAAACAATGATCATCTGGTCTGTTCAATAATCAGCATGATAAATGGCCTTAGACTTTCTTGTACTGCTAAAGGAATAGAAAACAAGGAGCAGCTCAATTTTTTAATTAATGCAGGCTGCGAATATGGTCAGGGTTATTATTTTTCAGATCCGCTTTCTGAACCCGGAGCAAAGGATTTTATCAAAAAATACATGACAGAAGATGCATTAAAACATTAAAACATTTTATTGTTTTAAATTAACATCTCTCTGCGGAAATGGAATTTCAATATTTTCCTGATTAAATTCATCATAAATGCCCTCGAGTAACAAGTCGCTAACCAGACCTCTTAATACAGGCTCTGCAACCCAGCATAGTAGCTCAAAATTCAGACTGGAATCTCCGAAACTACGCATACGCACCCTGGGTTCAGGAAAACTCTCAACCTGAGAATTTTCACTGGCAACTTTAAGTAATGCTACCCTTACCTGCGGTATATCGCTACCGTATGCAACACCTACCGGGAGGCGAAGCCGATATTTACTATGAGGACCAGCAGTTTCATTCGTTACTTTGGTGTTTCCCATTATGGCATTTGGAATGGTAATTTCCACATCCGACCGAGTTAATATTCGAGTACTTCGTATACCGATGTGAGTGACCAGCCCTCTCTCTCCACTATCCAATACGATAAAATCACCAATTCGATAGGGGGTATCAGCAAGAATAAAGACGCCTGCAAATAAGTTAGCTAAAGTATCTTTTGCTGCAAAGCTTAATGCTAAACCTAATATACCAGCGGAAGCAACCCAGGCAGTTACATCAATACTCCACGCGACAAAAAGAAAGTAAACGGCAACCGCATACAAAACCAGCACTGCAAGATTTTCAAACAGTGGTAATGTATGCTTTTGAACCAGCTTTACTTTCTGATTATTATGACTAAGATGTTTCAGCGCAAACTTTGAGCCGCTCAAAAAACAACGAAGCCAATAAAATACAGCGACTGAAACCAGGATCGATTTAAGCACTGGTAGCTTTTCAACAACCAGCTCAGAACGAATCACTCCCAGGTAAATTGCCACAAGTAAAATTGACAAGCTAAACGGTTTCTTTAATAACTCAAAAAACTGATCATCAAGAAGGTTTGCTGTTCTACTGGTCGCGTGTAGCTGTATTTTATTAATAAATCCTTTCGCAAGCCCGGAAAAAATGGCACCAATTAAAATAATCAGCGATCCCTGGATCATTCTATTATCAGAAACGAGTGGCAAATAATCTTGAATCAGCTGTGATAACCAGTCCATCAATAAACCTTCAAGCTAGAACGCCAAATGCATCAAGGCAGTAATGGTAAATACTGTCTGGCATCAGACCAAATAAAATCAATAGTAGACAGTTTATACTAATTGCAATTTTGAGTGAACGACTGCTACTTATTTCCGGGCTTTGTGTCGCGTCTTCAAAATACATTTCTTTAATGACTTTTAAATAATAAAATAAACCAATCACGGAAAAAGCTATCGCAATAGTCGCTTCTATAATCATTCCGTTTGAAATAAGGTGACGGAAAATTTCAAGTTTTGGCCAGAATCCAATAAAGGGAGGTATTCCAGCCAGAGAGGCCATAACTACAGTAAACATCAATGCATACCATGGGTGATATCGACCCAGGCCTCTCAAATCTGAAATTTCCTGATACTCTTTGTTTTCTACACTCATAAAGATAACAATACCAAAACCAGCAACGGTCATAAATGCATAAACAATAATGTAATACATTGATGCTGAGTAGCTTGCGTCTGTGGCTGGCACAATTCCCAATAAAAAATAGCCTATATGCGCAATTGCAGAATAAGCCAGTAATCGCTTTAAATTCGACTGAGATACAGCAACCAGATTACCAAAAATTATGGATAATAGTGCGATGACCAGGATCATGTTAGTCCAGTCTTGCACAAATAGAGGAAATGCTCCCACGAGTAATCGCATTGTCATACCAAACGCTGCTATTTTAGGGACACTGGCAATAAAAGCAGTCACAGAGCTTGGAGATCCATGATAGATATCGGGTAACCACATATGAAAAGGAACGGCACCAAACTTAAACGCAATACCAATAACGATAAAAACCAGCCCAAATTGTGAAACCAGATCGATATCATTGGTCAGGTAATTTTGCGCAACATCAGCAATAATCACACTACCACTAATGCCATAAATTAACGAAATTCCGTAAAGTAGAAACCCTGAAGCCAGCCCTCCCATCACAAAAAACTTTACCGCTGATTCTGAAGCCAGTTTAGAATCGCGCTGCAAAGCAACTAGTGTATATAGTGATAAGGATAATAATTCAAGGCCAAGATAAACAGTCAAAAAGCTATTGGCAGAAACCATGATCATCATGCCTGAGACGGCGAAAAGCGTGAGAAGATAATACTCTCCTCGCATCATATTTCGATGACTGATAAAAGGTCTCGCGTATAGAATTGAAATAAACGTTATAAGGTAAATGGAAAGCTTAAGTACTGTAGATAATTTGTCAACAATCCAATGGCCAGAAAAGGCAATGACACTTTCATTGTTAATATGGTTGTATTCAATAAAAAATAAAATAATTAAAGTCAGCTGAGTTAAAGCATAAGTCAGATTTCGCTCTTTATCTCTCTGGAATAAATCGACAATCATAATAAAACAGATTGCACACAGTATAAAAATCTCTGATGTTATTAATGAAAAATTGATTGAATCATTCATTACGAACACATCCCCTCTGCTGATAATTTGGAGATCAGGTTACAATCGATTAAATGCTCTACACTCGTACGCATAACTTCAAGCAGTGGGCCGGGGAATAGACCTAATAGCAAAACCAGAATAGCAAGAACGGCCATAACCAGATACTCTCGCATTTTCAAATCTCTTAGTGCCGCAACTTTTTCATTCGCTACATCACCAAAAATAACTCGTTTAAACATCCACAATGTATACGCGGCGGCTAATACCAGCGTTGTACCAGCTAACAAAGCTATCCAGAAACTGGTTTGTAAACTTGCAACGATAACAAAGAACTCACCAATAAATCCAGAAGTACCCGGCAACCCGGAATTAGCCATTGCAAACAACATAAAGAACATGGCAAATCGCGGCATAACATTAACAACACCACCATAATCACTAATATTTCGAGAATGCAATCGGTCATAGAGTACACCGATACACAAAAAGAGCGCCCCTGAGATGAAGCCATGCGATATCATTTGCACCAGCCCACCCTGTATTGCCATAATTGCTGCATCAACCTGTTTATCAGCGAGTAATGCAAAGCTGATAAATAAACCAAGCGTTACAAAGCCCATATGCGCAATCGACGAGTAAGCAATTAATTTTTTCATATCTTTTTGCGCCAGAGCAACAAAACCAATGTAGACCACGGCAATTAGCGATAACACGATCATAAAATCAGCCATTACCATGGAAGCATCTGGCACAATCGGTAACATAAACCGAACAAATCCATAAGTTCCCATCTTCAGCATAATTGCAGCCAGAATTACCGAGCCTCCTGTTGGAGCCTGTACATGCGCATCAGGCAACCAGGTGTGCACTGGCCACATAGGTACTTTTACTGCAAAGGCAATCAGGAAGGCAAAAAATATCAGTTTCTGGGTATCCAGATCGATGACCATTTGCTGAATAACCGAAATATTAAAACTATTTGCCTGTTTGCCGAGATAGATAAGTGCTATCAATAAAAAGACGGAACCAAAAAAGGTATAAATAAAGAATTTTAAAGTCGCATAAATTCGATTATCTCCGCCCCATATACCAATAATGAGAAACATGGGTATCAACATGGCTTCCCAGAACACATAAAATAATATTGAATCGGTTGCGGCAAATACACCATTCATTAAACCGCACATCACTAAAAAAGCGGCGAGATAATGAGAGCTTCTTCTTTTAATATTATTCCAGCTTGCAACAATAACAATCATAGTCATCAGTGAGGTTAAAACAATCAATGGAAGCGATATACCATCAACGCCAAGCGAATAACGAACACCTAATGAACTTATCCAGGAGCGATCTTCTGAAAACTGAAAATAATAACGACTGGTATCAAACTCTGACAAAGCCCAGAGACTTAATCCAAAAGTGACTACTGCTGCTAATAATGATAACCAGTGACTCAACCTTAAATGCTTCTGACCGGGTCCAAAAATAACCAGCATCCCGCCTAATATCGGTAGCCAGATTAACAAACTCAATATGGGTAATTTTTCTATCATTCTAATCGTTAACCCTTAAATTCTATACAGTCAGTGTTCGCCAGTAAACCCACCCCAGAAAAGCGAGCAAACCGACTACCATTACCAAAACATAATGATATAAATATCCGGTCTGGACCTTCCTGAACTGCCCGGAAAAAGCGGCAACCGTTTTAGCACTTCCATTAACCAGCCAGCTATCAATTATTCCGGCGTCAATCCACTTCCAGCACCGTTTTCCAATACCGACACATGCCGGCGATAAATAGTCGATATAAAAACGGTCAAAATAATAATTATTCTTTAAAATATGATTAATCAGTTTGAAGCGTTTACTTAAAATTTCACGCCACTCTGGGCGCCAGATAGTAACCATGAATGCAACTGCCACACCTGCAACGGCTAGCCAGAATGGAGCCGTAAAAAAAGCATGTAAGCCGAGTTGCCAGGGATGTTGATATTCCTCAATCAGGGGAGTGATAACATCGTGATTCGATGCAACACTGATAGAAGAACCAAAAAATTCTCCCGACATTATGGGGCCTGATATAAACCAGCTTACAATAACTGATGGAATGGCCAACATAACCAGAGGTACCCAGACAACTGCTGGAGACTCTTTTAAATGATGACGTGTATGCTCATCCATTCTTTCCTTCGTATGAAAAACCAGGAAAAACATTCTGAAGGAATAAAGAGCAGTAAAAAACACCCCTGCCAGCACAGCATAATGGGCATAACCTGCCGCCGCAAGATGAGAGTTATCTTCGGCCAGAATGATCGCTTCCTTGGAATAAAAGCCAGAGAAAAACGGCGTACCTATAAGCGCTAACGAACCTATCAGGCAGGTAATGTAAGTGATGGGCATGTACTTTTTAAGGTTACCCATCTTACGAATATCCTGTTCATGGTGCATGGCAATTATCACAGAGCCCGCGCCAAGGAAAAGCAGCGCTTTGAAAAATGCATGAGTGACCAGGTGAAAAACCGCGATGGAATAAGCCGATGCGCCCAACGCCACAACCATATATCCCAGTTGTGATAATGTCGAATAGGCAATCACTCGCTTAATATCATTTTGCACTACACCAAGAAATCCCATGAACAGCGCTGTTGAACCGCCAATCACTAACATCAGGTTTAACGCAACTTCTGACAATTCAAATATGGGGGACATTCGAGTAACCATAAATATGCCGGCGGTCACCATAGTAGCAGCGTGAATTAATGCTGAAATGGGAGTCGGGCCTTCCATAGAGTCTGGTAACCAGACATGCAAGGGCATTTGGGCTGACTTCCCCATCGCACCGATAAACAAGCCAATACAAACAAAAGTAATACCAGACCAGGCCGTTTCATCAGTCACGCCGATTGGTACATCATTAAATCCGAGATTAATCTGAGCAAATACTTCAGCGTAATCTAGTGTACCAAATATTTTATATATCCCGGCGATGCCCAGTAAAAACCCGAGATCACCAATTCGATTGACTAAAAAAGCTTTTAAATTGGCAGTAATGGCTGTGGGCTTTTTGTACCAGAAACCAATTAAAAGATAAGAAACCAGACCAACAGCTTCCCAGCCAAAAAATAGCTGAAGAAAATTATTTGACATCACTAAAGTCAACATAGCGAAGGTAAAAAGAGAGATATAGGCAAAAAACCGTTGATAACCTGGATCTTCTTTCATGTATCCAACGGTATATATATGAACCATTAAAGAAACAAAAGTCACCACAACCATCATGGTTGCAGTGAGTTGATCAACTAACAGACCCACATGTAATTCTAATTGACCCAGTTGAGCCCAGGTATATAAATCAATATTAACGGGACTAAGGCCTCCGTTCACAAACCCCATGGCTATATTAATTGATAAAATGCAGGAAATAGCCACCGCGACAATCGTAATACGATGAGACCAGGCTTTACCAATAAAAGCAGCAATTAATGCGGCAGCCAGAGGAAAAAGCAGAATAGCGAGCAATTGATTTTGCATAATAATTAGCCTTAACTACCCCTTCAATTGATTAAGCTGTTCCACATCAATGGTGGCTCGATTTCTAAATAAAACAACAATAATAGCCAGACCAATAGCGGCTTCTGCTGCTGCAACGGTCAAAACAAAAAAGACAAAAACCTGGCCAGCAATATCTTCGAGAAAATGTGAAAATGCAATAAAGTTGGTATTGACTGAAAGCAACATCAATTCAATACACATGAGCAATGTAATAACATTTTTTCGATTAATGATAATACCTGCAACACTGATAGCAAATAGTATTGCACTCAACAAGAGGTAATCAGATAACTCTATCACGATGACGCCTCCTCATCAGTTTTCATTTCTTCTTCATCTTCTTCCTTGTCACACACGACAGGATCAATGGAAACAATTTTTAAGCGATTCTCTTTATTCGCCTCCAGCTGTTTGCTGATATTCTGTGTCTTTCTATTTTTTCGCCCACGGAACGTCAATGCAATAGCCGCAATAATGGCGACTAATAAAATAACTGCTGCAATTTCAAATGCAAGAATATATTCAGTGTATAAAACACGACCCAACGCCTTTACATTAGAGTAATCTGCCGCTTTAGCGACAGGCGCAACATATTGAGTTGCACTAAATTCTTCGCTAGAAGTTATTCCATATAATACTGCCAGAAATAAAACGGAAATCAGTAGAGCCACCGGCAATTTTTTAACAAATCCCTGGCGTAGCGCGGCATAATCAACATCGAGCATCATAACAACAAAGAGTAACAACACCATCACAGCACCGACATAAACCACAATCAGACTGATTGCCAGAAATTCGGCTTCGAGCAACATCCAGATACCTGATGCGGCGACAAACCCCATGACAAGAAATAAAGCAGACTTAACTGAATGTTTACTACTAACGACCATTAATGCAGAAAAAATTAACACCGCAGCGTAACTGTAAAAAACAATTAATTGAAAACTCATTAACGATATCTCGCATCTGCAGCTCGATCGGCAGCTATTTGTTTTTCATGTATTCGGCCAACTTCAAGCAACTTTTCTTTGGTCATAATTTGTTCGCCTTTAGTTTCAAAATGATAATCAAAAACTCGGGTTTCGACGATAGAGTCTACCGGACAAGACTCTTCACAAAAACCACAAAAAATACACTTGAACAAATCAATTTCATATTTTGTCGTTCGACGAGTACCATCATCTGGTCGCTCGGCGGCTTCAATAGTAATTGCTGCTGCGGGGCATACCGCTTCACATAACTTACAGGCAATGCATCTTTCTTCTCCACCAGGGTAAGTCCTTAATGCATGCAGACCTCGAAAACGAGGCGACTGAGGTGTTTTTTCCTCAGGATACTGAATGGTAATTTTTTTGCGAAACATGTTTCTCCATGTCACGCTTAAGCCTTTAAGTAGCTCAACGAGGAGGAAACTGTTAATTAACTGTTTAGCTTTTTTCATTTAAGTCTATCACTCACTAAACTGGATTAAATGGCCAGATATTCAGTTTGATCCAGATGGCCACAATGGGCAACCATATCAAGGTAACCGGAATAAATATTTTCCATCCCAGCCGCATAATTTGATCATAACGAAACCGTGGAAAAGTTGCGCGTAACCAGAATAAACCAAAAAGAAAACATGAAGCTTTAATCAATAACCAGAATGTTCCTGGCACCCAGGCAGTTATATCATCTAACCAGCCGTACCCTTCGAATGGAGACAACCAACCACCAAAAAACATGATTGCCGTTAAAAATGAAATGAGTATCATGTTGGCATATTCTGCAAGAAAGAATAACGAAAACGCCATTCCGCCATACTCAACATGGAATCCGGCGACGATCTCTGACTCACCCTCAGCCATATCAAATGGCGCTCTATTCGTTTCTGCAACCCCTGAAATCCAGTAAACAACTAACAAGGGAAATAGTGGTATCCAGAACCATTGAAGAAATCCACCTGACTGCGAAGTCACAATATCACCCAGATTCATACTCTGAGAACACATCAGGACACCAACCAGGGCAAATCCCATTGCGAGCTCATAAGATATAATTTGTGCCGCAGAACGCATTGCACCTAAAAATGCATACTTTGAATTAGAAGCCCAACCAGCGATAATTACCCCATAAACACCGACCGATGTCATTGCCAGAACATAAAGTAATCCTGCATCAATATCCGCCAGAACTAATCCTGCATCAAATGGAATAACAGCCCAGGCAGCAAAAGAAGGCCCAATAAATAAGACGGGCGCTATAACAAATAACAACTTGCTCGATCCCTGAGGCACAATAATCTCTTTCATAATGAGCTTTACGGTATCGGCTATCGGTTGCAACCAGCCTTTGGGTCCGACTCGATTGGGTCCCAGACGTAACTGCATATAACCAATCAATTTTCTTTCTGCATAGGTCGCATAAGCTACCGCTAATATAACCGGGATAAGGATTGCAACAATTTTTATGACAATCCAGAACAGGGTTTCTATCCAGGCCATCAGATCAATACCCGTTGTCAGAGCAATATCATTCATGTCTTGACCCTCGAAATACTGATATGATGAGTCGATGCTTTCGGCGTTTGTTGTAGCGCTTTCGCGCGGCGAACCATAGGATCAACTTTGTATAAACCTAATGACTCTCTGGTTGCCTCGTTAAAATCAACAAGCGTTAACGGGCTGGGAATCTTTCTGGCAACTCGAATATCTCCAACGGCATCAAACTTTTCTCTTAAATGATTAATAACCTGCTGTGACGACTCATAATCAAATCCGGCAAGTTCAAACAGATTACCCAACACTCTCAAAACTTTCCAGCCTGGTCTCGCTTCTCCCTGTGCAGCAACGGCAGCACCAAAAGATTGCCACTTCCCTTCTACGTTGACATAAGTACCTGAAGTTTCAAAGCAACCTGCAATGGGTAACATGACATCAGCGTACTCCAGCGCTCGTCCATCAGCAAATGGCGTTAGCGCAATGACATATTCGGCCTTTTGCAGGTTTTTTAATGCTTGTTCTGACCAGATGCTTTCAACATCTGGTTCACAGTTTAATAAAAAATACCCCTTCATTCCTTCAGTAATCATCTGACGAGCATTCTTTCCAGGCTTAGACTTACCACCCGCCGCTGAACGCATAGGCACGGCACCTGCAATTTTATTACCTGCGGCGTTACACCCCTGAGTCATGTATCCCCAACTGGAACTCGTAATAAGAGCAAGACTTTCAATTAACCAGTTAATGGTTTCTGCCTGAGGATGCTCCTGTACATAAACTCCTGATAATAAGCAGGAAGACTCACTATTAATCAGATTGCTCGCAATCTTTTCATGGGTCTGATTAAACTCAACCGAAGCTAACCACTCTTTTGCTTCAGCGCTTAAAACATCAGGGCAAATCTTATCTGCTGCGGCAACAACAGCAGCAACCTCTTGCGCAAGAAGGTTAGTTTCTGGCTGAAGTTCATGGGTTAAACGAAAATTATACTCACCATCAAAAGGGTTAATTGCCATCACCTGACCAAACCCGGTTGATCGTCTCACTCTAAACGCAGATAGTGGTTGCTCATGTCGTAAATCGGCCGCAATTAATAAAGTGGCATCCATCTCATCTAATTTTTCCATCGGGAAATTAAAACCGGAACGAACCATCCCGCTACCATCACCACTA
Organism: Kangiellaceae bacterium; assembly: GCA_016743995.1. GTDB lineage: Bacteria > Pseudomonadota > Gammaproteobacteria > Enterobacterales > Kangiellaceae > Aliikangiella. Next base: position 28,715 of record JADGFG010000022.1, read on the forward strand.
TAATCTCTACGCCGTATTCGAAAATCAATATTATTACTGCCCGCACCGCGAATTAATTTTTGTGCAAGGTAACTCTCTTCGGTCGTCACACTATTTCCAACCAACATGCCAAAGTCATTCCCTTTTGACGCACCGATCACTCTCTTCATTTCGGCAACCACTTTATTTAACGCAGTCTGCCAGTCAGTGTCATGCCATTCACCGTTACGTTTTATACGCGGTGTTAACAGTCGCTTTCCTTCCGATAAAGCCTGGTAGGAAAATCTGTCTCTGTCTGATAACCAGACCTCATTGATAGCCTCATTTTCCTTCGGTACAACACGAATAATTTCATTACGTCGATGATGAACATAAACATTAGAGCCCAGACAGTCATGAGCCGCTACCGAACTCGATTGACGCAACTCCCATGCACGAGCTTTATAACGAGATGGTTTGGCTGTCAACGCGCCAACCGGACATAAATCTATGATATTGGCGGAAACTTCAGACTCAATTGAAGACTCAATATAAGTACCAATTTCCATATGCTCCCCTCGTCCAGTGGCACCCATCTCTCTGATACCAACCACTTCCTGACCAAAACGAACACAACGAGTACAATGAATACAACGGGTCATATCAGTCGCAATGAGCGGCCCAAGATCTTTATCTTTTACAACACGTTTTGATTCACTGTAACGTCCAACATCAGCCCCATAACCAATCGATAAATCCTGTAACTCACACTCCCCTCCCTGATCACAAACCGGACAATCCAGAGGATGATTAATTAATAAAAACTCCATGACTGATTTTTGCGCATTAATAGCTTTAGCGGTTTGCGTTTGAATCACCATACCTTCGGCAACAGGTGTCGCACAAGCCGGAACCGCTTTAGGCAGGCTACCTACATCCACCATACACATACGACAATTTGCGGCTACTGATAGTTTTTTGTGGTAACAAAACCTGGGAATATAAATATCGGCTTCATCAGCAACCTCTATAATCATAGAGCCCACTTCAGCTTCCAGTTTTTTACCATCAATTTCAATATGAACTTTATCCATAACTCAGAACTTAACCTTTCACCATGCTACGTTTATGCTCAATCATGTATTCAAACTCATGCCTGAAATGTTTTAGAAAACCTTTTATCGGCATTGCCGCGGCATCTCCCAATGCACAAATTGTTCTTCCCATAATATTGCTTGCTACCCTGTCAAGATTATCCAGATCTTCTGGTCTCCCTTCACCTTTTAATATACGGTGAATAACACGCGACATCCAGCCAGTGCCTTCACGGCAGGGAGAGCACTGACCGCAGGATTCTTCGTAATAAAAATGGGCAGTCGTCGCGGCAAGCTCTACGATACAGGTTGTTTCGTCTAATACGATTACAGCACCCGAACCTAACATTGAACCCGCTTTACCAATGGCATCATAATCCATAGAAATATTCATGACCGTATCAGCATTTAAAATGGGAGAAGATGAACCACCAGGAATAACAGCTTTTAACTTTTTGCCCCCATGCACACCACCAGCCATGGCCAGTAAATCAGAAAATTTAGTCCCCAGATTAACTTCAAAATTTCCGGGTTTATTAACATGTCCTGATACCGAGAATATTTTTGTGCCTCCATTACCAGGTTTACCCAGCTCCAGAAACCACTGACCACCATGTTGTAAAATTGCCGGCACCGATGCGTAGCTTTCTGTATTATTAACGTTAGTGGGTCGCCCAAAAACCCCATAATTAGCAGGGAATGGCGGTTTAAATCTTGGTTGACCTTTTTTACCTTCAATTGATTCAATTAGCGCTGTTTCTTCTCCGCAAATATAAGCACCAGCGCCCATATGATTATGCAATTCGAAATTAATATCAGAGCCGAGAATATTATTCCCAATATAATTTTTTTTACGAGCTTCAGCTAACGCAATTTCCATTCGTTCCAGTGGTTCATAAAACTCACCGCGCATATAATTATATCCTACGGTGGCATTCATGACATAACCGGCAATAATCATCCCTTCAATCAACTGATGCGGGTTATAGCGTAAAATATCCCTGTCTTTAAAAGTACCCGGCTCGCCTTCGTCTGAGTTACAAACAACATACTTTTGCCCCGCCAGATTACGCGGCATAAAACTCCACTTGAGTCCGGTAGGAAAACCTGCACCGCCTCGGCCTCTCAAGGCTGATAATTTCAATTCATCAATAATGGTTTCAAAAGAAAGCTCTCCGGCAACAATACGTTTTAAAGTAGAATAACCGCCAACACTTTCGTAAGCTTCCAGAGACCAGGGCATCTCCAGATGGAGTGTTCTAAAACAGACTTCGTTAGTCATAGCTCAGTCTTTTACCTCTGATGGTTCAATGGAAGCGGCATCATCAATTGTAGAGCGAACTGCAGCACGTTTAAGTTCCATCGCCGCTATATCGGACAATATCTTATCTATTTTTTCTTCAGTCAGGTTTTCATAATAAGTTTTGTTGACTTCCAACATTGGAGCCCCGGCGCAAGCAGCCATACATTCGACGGTCTTAATCGTATAAAGTCCATCATCAGAAGTTTCTCCAGCCCTGATATTCAATCGACTCTGCAATTGCTCAATGACTTTGTCTGCCCCTCGAAGTGAACAGGAAATATTATTACACACGGAAATAACGTATCGGCCCACTTTATCTAAATGAAACATTGAATAAAATGTAGCGACTTCATAAACCGCTACATCAGGTACATCAAGATATTCAGCAACTGCCTGCATGGTTTCTTCTGTCAGATAATTACCGTTATGCTCCTGAACCACTTTTAACGCTGCAATAATCGGCGGCCTTTTTCGCTCCTCAGGATATTTTTTAATCCAGAGGTCAATTTCTTCAATGGCCCGCTGAGGAACAATGTTTTTTAAGTGTAATGTCTGATCGTAATTTAAATCGGTCATTAGCGATCGATCTCCCCAAAAACAACGTCCATCGTTCCAATAATTGCGACAACATCAGCCAACATATGACCTTTGCTCATCTCATCCATTGCTGATAAATGGGCAAATCCAGGCGCTCTGATTTTTAAGCGATAAGGCTTGTTCGCACCATCTGAAAGCATGTAAATTCCAAACTCTCCCTTAGGGTGCTCTACAGCGGCATAAGCCTCTCCTTCAGGAACACAATAACCTTCAGTAAACAACTTGAAATGATGAATTAAAGATTCCATATCGTCTTTCATTGCTGCTCTTCTGGGAGGCGCAACTTTATGATCGTCGACAATGACCGGGCCGGGATTATTTTTTAACCACTTGATACATTGCCTGATAATCCGGTTTGACTGTCTTAGTTCTTCCACTCGAACCAGATAGCGATCATAACAATCTCCATTTCTACCCACAGGAATATCAAACTTTAGATCCGCGTAAACCTCATACGGTTGCATCTTTCGAAGATCCCAGGCGATTCCGCTTCCTCTCAACATTGGTCCGGTAAAACCCAGTTGATAAGCTCGCTCAGGAGAGACAACCCCAATACCTACCAGGCGTTGTTTCCAGATTCTATTTTCGGTTAAAAGTGATTCATATTCATCAACACTTGTGTCAAATTTTTCAGTAAAGTCCCATAAAAAATCGAGTAATGACCCTTGTCTGTTTTCATTAAGCTCTTTCAGTTTTTTATCGTTTCTCCACGGAGACTTATCATAGAGCGGCATCGTTTCTGGCAAGTCTCGGTACACGCCGCCAGGACGAAAATAAGTCGCATGCATTCGGGTACCTGAAACAGCCTCATAAGCATCCATTAAGGGCTCTCGATCACGAAAACAATACAGAAACATCGTCATCGCACCAACATCCAGACCATGAGCACCCAACCACATTAAATGATTCAGAATCCGTGTGATCTCCGAAAACATGACTCGTATATATTGCGCTCTGACAGGAACAGAAATGCCCAGTAATTTTTCAATAGCGAGAACATATGCGTGTTCATTACACATCATCGATACATAATCGAGCCTGTCCATATAACCAATACTCTGGTTATATGGCTTAATTTCGGCTAATTTTTCGGTGCCTCGATGTAATAAACCAACATGAGGATCTGCTCTCTCAATGGTTTCACCATCAAGTTCGAGTATCATTCTCAAAACACCATGCGCCGCAGGATGTTGCGGTCCGAAATTTAAGGTGTAATGTTCAATTTCTGCCATAGTTATTTGTTCCGACGTATTACTCTGGGAACCAGTACTCTCTCTTCAATCGATACAGGTTCATAAACACACTGTTCTTTCTCTTCATCAAATCGCATTTCTAATTCACCAACGACAGGAAAATCTTTTCGAAACGGATGCCCGATAAAGCCATAGTCAGTTAAAATTCTTCTCAAATCGGGATGACCTTCAAATAAAATACCGTAAAGATCAAAGGCTTCTCGTTCAAACCAGTTTGCGCTATTCCAGATGCCAACAACGCTGGGAAGCATCATTGTTTCCTGAGAAATAAAAACGCGCAATCGAATTCGATGATTAAGGGTTACAGATAACAAATGATAAACGACCGCAAAACGCCTTTCTTGCTGTTCAGACGTGTTTTTCTTACACTCTCTTCCTCTTTCAAACCCTGTGGAAGTCGCTTCTTGCGTTGCCCATTCATCCTGCCCATAGGTCAGATAATCAACACCACATAAATCAATCAATTGTTCAAATTGAAATTCATCGTGGTCACGCAGCAGCTTTACAACCTCTAACAGATTTTCGTGACATAACTCCAGAGTTAACTCGTCACGATAAACCCTGGAAGTGTCAATTTTTTCTGCTAAATGCTGTTTAACCAGGTTTTGCAATGATTTAACCATTCAACTGCCTGAACATTTTATTACCCCAATTCATGACCACTTTCTATAATTAGCACTTACCTATTACTCAGAAATCTGATTGCTTAAATGCTGACTCATAATGAGCAAGCCTGCACTTAATAATCAAGCTCAAACATGGCGCGCAATAGTGCTTGTACGTTTTATTTTATTCTGTAATTGAATAACACCATAAATTAATGCTTCAGCTGTCGGTGGACAACCTGGTACATAAATGTCTACCGGCACAATCCGATCACACCCTCGTACGACAGCATAAGAATAATGATAATAACCTCCACCATTCGCGCAGGAGCCCATTGAAATAACCCAGCGAGGCTCTGGCATCTGGTCGTAAACTCGTCGCAGTGCTGGTGCCATTTTATTCGTTAGCGTTCCAGCAACAATCATCACATCAGACTGGCGAGGACTTGGCCTGAAAACAACACCAAACCGATCAAAATCATAACGAGAAGCACCAGCCTGCATCATTTCAACAGCACAACACGCCAGACCAAATGTCATCGGCCACATTGAACCAGTTCTCGCCCAGTTGACCAGGGTATCTATCCCGGTAACAAGATAGCCTTTACCGGATTGTTTTATCTGTTCACTATCAATTTGACTCTTAAGTGCAGATAACTCGATTGCCTCACCGCTTTCTACTCCCATTCAAGCGCTCCTTTTTTCCATTCATATACAAACCCTATCAATAACAAACCTAGAAAAACGGCCATAGCACCAATCGCTACCCCGTCCAATTCCTGAAACACGACAGCCCAGGGAAACAAGAAAGCAACTTCCAGATCAAATATTATGAAAAGAATGGCAACAAGATAAAAACGAATATCAAATTTCTGACGAGCATCGTCAAATGCATCAAAACCACACTCAAACGGCAAAAGTTTATCTTTAACGTCTTTTCTGGGAGCAGCAAAATAACCGACAAGTTCAAGCAACCCGCCAAACCCCAGACCAACGGCAATAAAGACCAATATTGGCAAATAATTTTCTAACATTCCCCAGTCCCGGATTATTTTATTCTTTTCTTTTTAAAAGACTTTATATGAAATAGCAAGCCATCTACTGATATATATCAAAATAAGCACGCTTTTTAAAATTAGTTTTTCCGTTAAGTCTATCTTTCTATCTCATAAAATAGCTTGTTAAATAACCAGAAAAACAGCTTATTGATCAAATCAGACGCTATCACCAGCATAGCCCACGCTCACTAAATCGCAAACAACTCCCCATGCAATACAACCGTCGAATAATAATCATTAAAAAGATAGTCTTTAAACAAGTTATTCTGGCTGTACTATTCAGATTTTATATTGCACTGCAACTACAAAAATCTGTTGCTACCCTGGCTCTCTGGTAAATATACGGTCATCACTATTTCGTGTTGTATGCCATGATAGCAAGATAAAAAGGCTACTCAGAATGAGCAAAATACCACCAGACCAAAACCCCCACTTTCGGTACAGTGTCATTCTATTATTGACCATAAAAGTGTGTCTTAAATAAGCTTGCTGATAACGTGGAAGCTGTTTAACAACCCCCCCCTGCTCATCAACAATTGCAGTTATTCCATCATTTGTAGATCGTATGAGCGGAATTCCCAACTCTAAAGCACGCATACGGGCCATCTGCATATGTTGATAAGGTCCAAACGAGTCACCAAACCAGGCATCATTACTCACCGTCACAATCATCTGGGGTTTTCCCGGATCAGCTCTAGAGGAAAGATCGTAAATAATAGAGGGGTAAACGATTTCATAACAGATTGCGGGTATCAATATCAATTTTTCCAGAGTAATACCATTCTGCTCTTCATCAGCTTTGGTAAAACCGGACATAGGCATGTCCAGAAATTTAATTAAGCCTCGCAACCAGTTCTCGAAAGGCACAAATTCTCCAAATGGAACCAACACCTGTTTATAATAACTCTGATTTTCTCCACCAAAAGATTTTAAAGCGACATAACTTCGCCCCGTTTCTTTTTCGTACTCTGCTATCCCCAGCAACAAATTCGATTGAAACTCTCTGGCCCTCACATCAATAACTTCCAGAATTTTTTTAACCTGATGTGCATAAACCGGAATAGCACCTTCTGGCCAGACGATAATATCCGCATTCCATAAACTTTTAGTTTCATCGAATAACACATTCAGAATTTTCGAAAAATATTGACGGTCCCACTTTTTTTCCTGAGGAATATTAGGTTGAACCAGCGCAACATCAATTTTTTCTGATAAACCGGGGATCGCAGGGTTGTAGTGCCGACTAATATTAGCAGCAATAACAACACCAATAATCACAGAAAGGCAAAAAATATATTTTCTTCGGTTTGCTGAAAATAGCAGCAAGACCAGACAGGCAGCCATCGCAACTGCAATCCAGCTAACCCCATAAACACCAAACCAGGTTGAAATGGCCGCTAATGGTGAGTCAATCTGACTGTAACCTAACAATAACCAGGGGAACCCTGTTAAAAAATTTGACTGAACATATTCACTGATAAACCAACACAGAGGTGCAATTAAAATAAAGGCCGGTAATTGACAGCGCCTCAGTAAATAACCACAACAATATCCAAATAAACCTTTAAACAAAGCAATAACCAGCACAAAAACCAGAGTAATTGCCAATGCACCAGGCAAAGGCACAAAACCAAACTCATGAATACTGACATTAACCCAGCTAATGCCCACACTGAACGCACCTATCCCCCAGTATAAGCCTGATTTAAACGGCGTTAACTTAACACTCTCGCTATACGTGGCGACAATGATGAAAACCAGCAAAACAAAAACTGAAATAAAAGCCAACGGCCATATTTCAAAGGGAGAAAATGCCAAAGGGTAAATAGTGCCGCTTAAAATAAGTAAAACTCGACTGGTCCAAAATGAACTTAACCACAGCTTTAAAGTTGATATCACCTTAGGTGTACCAATTTCCAGATTTAACAATACCAGTCCCCATGATTTTTTTTTGATTTACGTTATTTTTATTCGTCAGATTGAGTGTCGTCGATTGAAACAATTTTTATTGTCAGGCTTGAAAATACACTCATTCATTTCAAACCGGCTTAAGCACTTACAAAAATAATACTAAAATTGAACCGGTTTAACTGATGAAATGCTCTATCAATTAATGTGAGAACTCAATTTAACTTGCCTGCATACCCTGATCAGTTTAATTCGACGAGTATCTGCTGAAACGATTTCGAACAACATATTATCAATCTCAATTTGCTCTCCACGAGCCGGCAT